>JBKCCA010000260.1:0-15588 GCA_046305595.1 bacterium | reverse complement strand
GTGGCAAATCTTGATTTACATCTTCTATTTTATAGAACTGAGTTTTGTCGATGTATCTATATGGGTAATGTTTAATGAAATCGCCAAAGGTAAAAATACCCAACTCTTTGTTGATTACTTCTGCCTTCGCCGGACCAATTCCCTTTAAATACTCTATGGGTGTATCGAAAAAACTCATCGCTTAAAAATATAAAAATATATGCTATCAATCGAATTAGATTTGTTTAAGTTTGTGGCGACAATCAAGATGCTCAAACAAAAACAATATTTGCCCGTCATTCTACTCATTGCATTAGCATTAATTTGGGGTAGCTCATTTATTTTAATGAAGAACGGATTAAAAGTGTATTCATCAGCTCAAGTAGCAACGATGCGTATGTTTTTCTCCTTCCTTTTTTTATTGCCACTTACCATAAGATATGCATTTAAAATACCATTAAAATATTATGGTATGATAACACTTGTTGGCTTATTAGGTAATGGTATACCTGCGATATTGTTTGCAACAGCACAAACAAAATTGAATAGCTCAACAGCAGGAGTTCTTAATACCTTAACCCCAATTTTTACATTAGTTGTAGCGGCAGTATTTTTCAAACAGACTTTCTCATTGCAAAGAATTGCAGGGGTAGTTTTAGGCTTACTAGGTGCAATTGCATTGATTATGTTGAGATCTAATGGCAGTATTGATCCTAACTATACTTATGGTTTATATATACTTCTCGCAACAATATGTTATGCATGGAGTGTGAATTTAATAAAAGAGTATTTGCACAAATTACCTGCATTGGGTATATCTTCATTAGCACTTTTGGTGATCGGACCAGTATATGGTTATTACTTATTTTATCACACCGATTTTATATTAAGAGTTCAACTAGAGACAGGTAGTTTAGACGCATTGTTCTATGTAGTATTATTAGCAATGTTCGGCACTGCTTTATCATTGATTCTATTTAATAAACTAGTACAAATTTCTAATATAGTTTATGCTTCATCAGTTACTTATCTAATACCAATTGTCGCTTTATTTTGGGGTATTATAGATGGCGAGCAGCTCAACATCATACATTTCATAGGTATGAGTATGATATTACTTGGAGTTTATTTAGCAAATAGAAAGAAGTAAAATATTTTACAATTTCTTTTTCAATTCAGCCCAAAGTTCGTGATAAGCTAATGCAGCTTTCGAATAAGTAGAGTATGAAACTAAAGGAGCTTCATACAATCCCATACGCTCCACATCCGAAGAATATGGTATAGTAGTTTTTAAGATTTTCTTTTTCTTAGTGTACTCTTCAACAATATCATTATGCATATTTTTTCTAGAGTCGTACATAGAGAAAAAGCCCCATACTTTAGTTTTATCAAGTCCGTTTTGATCAAAGAACTCCATGATCATATCATAACTTCGAATCGACAAAGTAGTTGGTATCATAGGCATCAGAATTAAATCTGCTGCATGGAAAATATTTTCAGAGAGCAATGAAATGCCTGGAGGCGCATCAATAAATAATGCATCATAATTAGCAGATAATTCTTGAATTGATTCAGCAATTTTTTTACGAGAAGCTTTATGTTCATCAAGATGAATGTCCATGTTTCTCAAAGTTAAATCAGCCGGAATTAAATCTAGATTTTCATATTCTGTTTCTTTAATTGCCTCTAACAATTCAGAATTTTTACCGATTAAACTTTTAAGTCCGCCTTTTACCTTCGGCTTCACTCTATAATAAAAAGAGGTCGAACCTTGCGGATCTAAGTCCCAAAGTAAAGTTCTATCACCTTCAGAAGCTGCAAGCGCAGCCATGTTGACAGCGGTTGCGGTCTTACCGACACCACCCTTTAAATTATATACTGCAATTGTGATCATGATTAAAGATAATAATTTTGATTAAAACAAGTATTTATTTGTCTAATAGTTAAATAGTTGTAAACATATAAATATATGCAAATTAATTTGCACCGATATATTCACTATCAAAATCGATATATTTGTTATTCATATATTAATTATGATACTATCAGAACTAACCAATTACCTCGAAAAAATTGCCCCGCTTGCCTATCAAGAGTCGTATGATAACTCTGGACTTATAGTAGGCGATAAAAATATGACAGTCACTAAGATTTTGATAAGCTTAGACTGTACAGAGGAAGTGGTAGATGAGGCTATTGAAATGGGAGCGAATGTGATTGTATCGCATCATCCGATAGTATTCTCTGGACTTAAAAAATTTAATGGAAAGAATTATGTAGAGAGAGTGGTGATGAAGGCCATTAAAAATGACATCGCACTTTATGCTATTCATACTAACCTTGATAATGTAAGTCATGGAGTGAATTTAAAAATCACTGAGCGATTGGGTTTAGAGAATGCGAAGATTCTAGAGCCTAAAAAATCATTACTTAGTAAGCTTGTAACTTTTGTGCCGAATGAACATGCTGCAAATGTAAGAGATCGATTATTCGCTGCAGGTGCTGGGCATATTGGTAATTATAGTGAGTGTAGTTTTAATGCGGAAGGTTATGGTACATTTAAAGGCAATGATGATAGTAATGCATTTGTAGGTGAAAAGAATATTACACATACAGAACCTGAGACTAGAATAGAAGTCATGTTTCCAAGCAGATTAGAATCTACGATATTAAGGACTTTAAAGGAAGCTCACCCATATGAAGAGGTAGCTTACGATGTAATTAGCATCAATAATGAACACCAAGAAGTGGGTTCGGGCATGATTGCTGAGTTCAAAGAGGCGGTATCAGAATTGGAATTCCTTAACATCCTTACAAAATCATTAAATACCCCTGTGGTTAGACATACAGCATTGAAGAACAAAATGATTAAAAAAGTAGCGGTTTGCGGTGGTTCTGGCAGCTTTTTGCTGAATTCTGCCTTTAAAAATGAGGCAGATGCCTTTGTCACAGCTGATTATAAATACCATCAGTTCTTCGATGCAGAGGGTAAAATATTGATTTGTGACGTCGGACACTATGAAAGTGAGCAATTTACGATGGAACTCTTATTAGAAAAAATTCAAAAAAAATTTCCTACCTTTGCCGTCTGCCTAACAAAATGTAATACCAATGCGGTACACTATTTCAAGGGTTAAAGAATAAAAGATATAAAATGGAAGCAAACGTAGAACAAAAACTAAAAGCCTTATACGAACTTCAAACTATTCACACTTCAATTGATAAAATTCGCACAGTTAGAGGTGAATTACCAATGGAAGTTGCTGATTTAGAAGATGATGTTGCAGGATTAGAAACTCGTATTCATAAAATCAAAGACGAAATTAATGAGTTAGAAGATCAAATTACTTCAAAAAAGAATTTGATGAAAACTGCTACTCAGTTAATCAAAAAATACGAAGAGCAACAAAACAATGTAAAGAACAATAGAGAGTTTGAAGCATTGGCAAAAGAGATTGAAATTCAAGGTTTAGAGATTCAGGTTGCTGAAAAGAAAATCAAAGAATATACATACGAAATTGGTAATAAATCTAAAGTTTTAGAGAACGCTCAAGTTGCTTTAGAAGAAAGAAGAAAAGATTTAGACATTAAAAAGGCTGAACTTGACGTTATTACTAAAGAAACTGAAAAAGAAGAAGACGCATTATTAAAGAAAGCTGATAAGGCTGAGAAATTAATTGAAGAGCGTTTATTGTTTGCATACAACAGATTACGTTCAAATGCTAAGAACGGATTAGCAGTTGTAACTATTCAACGTGATTCATGTGCTGGTTGCTTTAACCAAATACCTCCACAAAGACAAATGGATATTCGTCAACGTAAGAAAATTATCGTGTGCGAACATTGTGGTAGAATTTTAGTAGACGACGGTTTTATTGAAACAACTGTTGAAGCTTAATTAAAATTTAATACTCATAAATAAAAAACGATTCTTATCTTCATAGAATCGTTTTTTTTATGCCTAAAAAATCCGTTTTAATATTATTTGCCATTCTACTTAGTAGTTCTCTAAAAGCTGAATTTGTTTTTAATGAGAACTGCATTAAAGCGTATAATAGCATATTAAGTCTCAAACTTAATGAGGGTAATCAATTTATAGCTGCTGAAAAAAAACAGCATCCTAATAATAAGATTCCTTAACTAATCGAGAATTAATATGAATTTTTAAAAGTAATTAATTCAGAAACGAATGCCAGCTTCGAACAATTCAAAGTCAATAAATCAAAACGAATTGACATAATTGAATCTGCAGAAGAAAACTCGCCTTGGTATTTATATTCTCTCGCAGAAATAAACTTGCAGTCGTGTATCAATCGTTTCAAATATCAAGAATTCGTAACTGGGGCCTATGAATTGCAAAAAGCATATAAGCTATTAGAAGAAAACAAAAAAAAGTACCCCTCGTTTTTGCCTAATGATAAAAGCTTTGCATTGCTATATGGTTTAATTGGTATGGTGCCAGAGCAATATAAATGGGCTCTTTCTAGCATCGGTTTAAAAGGAAATGTTCAAGAAGGAATAGAAATGTTAGAGAGTTTAAAACTCAAATTACCTAATAGCTCTTACTCATATTTACAAACTGAAAGTATTTTCTTTTTAAGCTTTATTCAGATGAGTTTAGAAAGCAAGTCAAATGTTTTCGAAACTGTTATGAAAAATACAGCTAACATACCCTCTAGTAGTTTAATGAAAACTTATATATGCGCAGTGGTTGCTAGTAGAACAGGGCATAATGATGAAGCGATAGAAATATTAAGTAACAGACCAAGAGGTGCTGCCTATACTCCTTTCTATCATTTAGATTATTTACTAGGTCTTGCGAAGTTGAATAGATTTGATGAAGATGCTGTTAGTTATTTTGAAAGTTATCTTAAAAACTATACAGGTAATTTTAATATTAAAGATGCTTATTTAAAAATTGCATGGTATCATTTGTTGAATGGAAATATTGATAAGTATAAAGCATATACAAGCTTGAGTAAAGTACGCGGACAAGCGATATCTGAAAAAGATAAGGAAGCTATGAATCAAGCTTCAGAAACTCATGCTCCTGAAATTAATTTACTAAAAGCAAGACTATATTACGATGGTGGCTACTATTCTAAAGCACTTGATGCAATTAAAGAAAAGAAATTAGAAAACATACCACTTACAAAAGATAAATTAGAATACCTATATCGCATGGGCCGTATTTTTCAAGCTATGAGCAAAGACGATCAAGCTATTGTTTTTTATATTGCTGCAATGAATAAAGGAGAAGAACTAACTTATTATTATGCTGCGAATTCAGCTCTACAATTAGGCTTTATTTATGAGAAGAAAAAGCAATTCGATAAAGCAGCTATGTATTATTCAAAAGCTACGAAGATGAAAAATACTGAATATAAAAATAGTATTGAATCGAAAGCAAAAGCCGGACAAAAAAGAGTGAGTCGTTAAAACTCTTTATTCAAAATAATTCTAGTTCTATAAGTATTGTTCTGATCTTTTGCTTTCAAAATATATACTCCTGAATTCAAATCATCTATTAAAATTTCTGAGTTAATTACTTCTAACTTTTTCATCGATTTAGAATTAATATCGAAAATTTCAACTTCTATAATATCTCTATTACTAAATGTAATTTTACCTGTACTTGGGTTAGGATATACTTCTAATAATTCGTTTTTATTTTCTTCTACAGATGTTGCTATGCCAGTTGTGAATGCCCAAGCAGATGAAAAGTCACCTGATATTCCATTTATCTCTGATGCAATTTTCCAATAATATTTTCTGTTGATTAATAAGTTTTTCAATTGAACTGTATTGCCAATAATACCTGAACTGTCAAGACGAATAGATGAAGGAGTAAATGCCGGACTTGTAGCCATAATAATTCTATAACTTGTCGCAGCTGTAACGTTTTGCCATTCTAAATTCACCGTGTTAGTTGACATCACACTATTGTTGTTAGGTGAAACTAATGAAGGTGCAAATAAGCCAGTACTAAAAGTATAAATTGATGTTGTTGTTTTGTATGCTCCATCGTTTGCTTTTAATCTCCAATAATATCTTTGTTCGCCTAATTTTAAAGTCGGGAAACTAGCTTGTAATGCTGCTGTTTTTATTATAGTATCTATAGTTGCAAAGTTCGCATCTTGCGAAAATTCTAATTCATAAATTAATGCACCAGGTACTGCATTCCATTTAAATAAATAACTAGCAGATATGCCTGCAGCATTATTTAATGGTTGTATAATAGTAGTTATGTTTTTTATTCGGATGGTATCATCTTGCACCCTCTTCACAAACATTTCAATTTTCTGAATTGGATTATCATTTGCATCTCGAGGTGATGTGACAATATTATCAACTACACTCATACCTGAAATTACTTTGCCATATGCAGTATAATTCCAATCAAGATGTAAAGCAGGTGCAACACAAACAAAGAATTGTGAATTAGCAGAATTTATATCATTGTCACGCGCTGCTGAAAATACTCCACGCACATGTGAAATCGGATTGAATTCTGCAGGTACATTTTGTTGCCATGGCTGTCCGAAACCCCATGTACTTCTTGGACCTTTTTTTGAATTCGGATCTCCACCTTGAATTACAAATCCTGGTACTACTCTATGAAAAGCAGTTGAATCAAAAAATTTGGAAGCAACTAAGCTATCAAAATTGCGTACATGTTCTTTCGCAATTGCTGGATACATTTCTACCTCAAATTTACCAATGGTATCGGACGTGCCTCTTACAGCTATGAATTCATAATGCGGTCTTTGTGCCGATGCTTTACTTGCAAGTAATATCAAGCACGCAAAAATTATTCTACTAATCTTCATACCAATGATAATTTTGAAATTAAAATTTATTCTTCCACATCATGCTTTCTACTGGCTTTACTGTTTTTCCATTGTACTTAGCATTACCCTTAGTATTGTACATGGTCTCTATATCACCTTCAACAGCAAAATAAATCAATTGACCTATTGGCATACCATGATAAATTCGCACGGGTTGCGCACATGAAATTTCTAATGTCCAAGTATTACAGAAACCAACATCTCCCTTGCCAGCTGTCGCATGTATATCAATTCCTAATCTACCTGTGCTTGACTTGCCTTCTAAA
Organism: bacterium; assembly: GCA_046305595.1. Taxonomy (GTDB): domain Bacteria; phylum Bacteroidota; class Bacteroidia; order Sphingobacteriales; family Sphingobacteriaceae; genus JAEYZM01. Next base: position 8,492 of record JBKCCA010000260.1, on the reverse strand, counting down.
AAAGGAACATGTGCATGCGTTTCAGTATATTCTAATGTTACACCTAAATACAATGTATTAGGCTGCAATACAAAACCTTCTGCAGGTATTTCGAAATGTTCAATTTCGTTGTGGTTCTTAGCATCTAAGACTCTGTCTTTATAAGTTGCAAGGTATTTACCTAAATGCACATCATAAGAGTTAGTGCCTAAACATTCTCTCGTAAAAGGCTCAATAACAATTGTACCTTTTTCTATTTCTTCTAAAATTCGCTGATCAGATAAAATCATCGTTCGTTTAATTACTTTTGTCTAAAGTAAAAATAATTTTTAGCATGCCCATCGTTTGGACGGAGAAAATTGATCAACAAGGCGAATTAGCAATTTGGCACATTACAGAAAGTGCTGAGGAGCTCTATGCGAAGTTACAACTCAATGCTGATGAGATAAAATATTATCAAAGCATTCAGTCTGGAAAACGAAACATGCATTGGTTAGGTAGTAGGGTATTGCTTAGAACTTTATTGAAGACCAACCATTACATTGACGTTCAGCTCGATGAAAATAATAAACCCTATTTAGTCAACTTCCCTTTTGAATTTTCAATTTCACACTCGAATGAATACGCTTCAGTAATTATTTATAAAGGCAAAAAAGTTGGTATCGACATTGAGAAAATGTCTGAGAAAATTTTACGTATTCAAAAGAAATTTATGTCTGAGAAAGAATTAGATTTTATTTCTGAAGAGTATCGTATAGAACAACTATATGTATGCTGGGGTATTAAAGAAAGTTTATTCAAATTATACGGCAAAGGCAATCTGCCATTTATAGATGGTATAAAAATAGATGCTTTTGACTATCCAAATGATCGAACAATTAAAGCGAGTATTTGCATAGAAGGGTCTAATCATCATTTCACCATGAAATATGAAAAATACAAGGATTATATGCTTGTATGGTGTGTAGAATAATTTCCAGCGAATTACAAGGATCTTAATATATTGAAAATCAATTACTTAATATAAAAGTAATTGATTTAACAAAAGAATTTTTGCTACTATCTTGATGTTATGTACTTGCATAAAGCTTAACAATAGATTAAAAATACTTATGGTATTTATTACTTTAAGTAATTATTATCTTATATTGCATATTATATATCAAAACAATACATAGATTTTTATATGAAAAGAATAATTACACTAAGCGTATCCATACTTATTTGGAGTATAGGGTTTTCGCAAAATGCACCTATTACATTTGAGACAGGAGCTAATGGTAATACCTGGACATGGACAACTTTTGAGAATGGTGCAAATCCACCAGCAGCTCAAGTTGTGGCAAATCCAAGTGCTACTGGTATCAATACCTCATCAACTGTATTAATGATGACAATGCAATCAACTGGTCAACCTTGGGCTGGAGTTGAAACTTCACATGGTGCTGGCATCGGAACTTTTACATTAAATGCTTCAAATGCTATCGTTAAAATCATGGTTTACAAACCAATCATTAGTGATGTAGGCATTAAGTTTGCAACATCTACAGGTGGATCTACAGGTGAATTAAAAGTTGCAAATACAGTGATTAACCAATGGGAAGAATTAACTTTTGATTTTTCTTCAAAAATTGGTGAAATAAATGATCAAATTATTGTCTTCTTAGATTTTCAAGCAAGAACAAGTACAAACGTTTGTTATTTTGATAATATTAGTTTTTCTGCAGCAACGACTCCGCCTACAACTCCAACAGTTGCGGCTCCAACACCAACCAGAAATGCAGCTGACGTAATTTCTATGTTCAGTAATGCATATACGAATGTAACTGTTGATACTTGGAGAACTTCATGGTCAAACGCAACATTAACTGATGTGCAAATTCAAGGTAACGATACAAAGAGATATTCTGCTTTAGATTTTGTTGGTATAGAAACAGTAGGTCCGAATTTGATTAATGCAGATTCAATGTTTGCGTTTAACATAGACGTTTGGACAGCTAACGTAACAACTTTTAAAGTTAAGTTAGTAGATTTTGGAGCTAATGCAGCTTTTGGTGGTGGTGATGATAAAGAACATGAATTATCATTTACTCCAATTGCAGGACAATGGAATACATTAAATATTCCTTTAGCGAATTTTACAGGATTAACTACAAGAGCTCACATTGCTCAAATGATATTGGTAGGTTTACCTACTGGAACAGGAACAGTGTTCATAGATAACGTTTACTTTAGTAAAGCACCTGTGATTATAACTGAACCTCAAATAGCAGCACCTACTCCAACGAAAAATGCTGCGGATGTAATTTCTATGTTCAGTGATGCATATACAAATGTGACTGTTGACACTTGGAGAACTTCATGGTCTAATGCAACATTAACTGATGTATTAATTCTTGGTAATGCTACAAAAAAATATTCTGCTTTAGACTTCGTAGGTATAGAAACTGTTGGGCCGAATTTGATCAATGCTGATTCAATGCAAACATTACATTTAGATATTTGGACAGCTAACGTTACAACTTTCAAAGTAAAGTTAGTCGACTTTGGTGCAAACGCTGTGTTCGGTGGTGGTGATGACAAAGAGCACGAGTTAACATTCACTCCAACATTAGGTCAGTGGAATACATTGAATATACCTTTAGCTGATTTCACAGGATTAACAACTAGAGCACATATTGCTCAAATGATTTTAGTAGGTCAACCAACAGGAACTGGTACTGTATTTATTGATAACGTATACTTTAGTAAACCATCTGCACCACTTGTTACAGAGCCAACAGTTGCTGCTCCTACTCCAACTAAAAATGCTGCTGACGTAATTTCTATGTTCAGTAATGCATACACAAACGTTGCTGTAGATACTTGGAGAACTTCATGGTCAAATGCTACATTAACTGATGTACAAGTACAAGGTAATGACACTAAAAAATATTCTGCATTAGACTTCGTAGGTATTGAAACTACTGGTCCGAATTTAATTAATGCAAGTACAATGACTAGTTTCCATATGGATGTATGGACAGCTAATGCAACTACATTCAGAATTAAATTAGTTGACTTTGGTAATGATGCTGCATTTGGTGGTGGCGACGACACTGAACATGAATTAGTTTTCAATCCGACTGCTAGCACATGGAACACATATGACATCTTATTATCTGACTTCATAAACTTAACTGGTAAATCACACATTGCACAATTAATATTGTCTGCATTACCTGCTGGTTCTGCAACAGTATTTATTGACAATGTTTACTTCAGTAAAGCTCCTACAGTATTAGAGCCAACAGTTGCAGCACCAACTCCTATTGCTTTACCAGCAAATGTTATTTCTATGTTTAGTAATGCATATACAAACGTAACAGTTGACACTTGGAGAACAGGTTGGTCTAATGCAACATTAACAGAAACTCAAGTTGCAGGAAATGATGTAAAGAAATATACATCTTTAGATTTCGTTGGAATTGAAACTGTTGGTCCGAATTTAATCAACGCTACTTCAATGGATACATTCCATGTTGACATGTGGACACCAAATATGACTACATTCAGAGTGAAGTTAGTTGACTTTGGTAACGACGCTGCTTTTGGTGGTGGCGATGACACAGAACATGAATTAGTATTTACACCTGTATTAAACGAGTGGAATTCATTAGACATTCCATTAACTAATTTCACAGGATTAACTGCTAAAGGTCATATTGCACAATTAATATTCTCAGGTTTACCTACTGCGGCAGGTACTGTATATATTGACAACGTACACTTCAGCAAAAAAGCAGTAGTTGGCATTGATGCAGATAGTAAAAATACTTTGAGCATTTATCCTAATCCGGCTTCAGACATATTGTTTATAGACGGATTGAACTCAAACGAAACACATACTGTTAAGATATTTGACTTACAAGGTAAGCTTGTAGAAAGTCATATTATGAATAACAGTAATTCAATTAACATTAATAACTTAAACAAAGGAATATACTTAGTCAAAATAGCTGACAAAGTATCGCGTTTAGTTAAAATGTAATTTTCTTTAATAATAAAAAAGGGCTGGACTAAATATTAGTTCAGCCCTTTTTTTGTTTTAGAATAATACTCTATATATTGTAAAATAATTTAATTTAAAGCATATCAAAAACTAAAATGATCTAATATGCAAACAAGTAATATAGAGGCTAAACAAAATAATCAATCAAATAATAATGGTGCATTAAGTACCCTCGTTACCGCATTCTTTTTCTGGGGTTTCATTGCTGCTGGCAATGGTGTATTCATTCCTTTTTGTAAAGACTATTTTCAACTTGACCAATTTCAAAGTCAGCTAGTCGACTACGCTTTTTATATTGCATACTACATTGGTGCCTTATTTTTATTTATCGTCGGAAGTTCACAAGGCAAAGACCTTGTTGGTTCTTGGGGGTATAAAAAAAGTATCGTATACGGATTATTGTTTTCTGCAATTGGTGCAGTTGCTATGATTATTGCAGTGAATGCAAATACATTCTCAGGGATGTTGGTAGGCTTGTTCATAGTAGCACTCGGATTTAGTTTACAACAAACCGCGGCGCAGCCATTTGCTATAAGTTTAGGAGATCCTAGAACAGCAGCTGGTAGAGTGAACTTAGGAGGTGGCATTAATAGTTTTGGTACCATGATCGGACCAATCGTTGTTTCATTATTATTATTTGGAACAGTTGCTGCAACAGAAGAGCAAACCAAAAATTTAGGACTCGATAATGTGAGTTTTATGTATGCAGGTGTCGGAGCTTTATTTATTGCTGCAGCACTTTTATTTTCATTAAGTAAAAAAGTACCAGCAGGTATTAATACTGAAAAAGTAGAGTCTGCAAAAAAAGCATTAAATACATTATTGGTAATAACCGGACTTTTAATTTTCATGTTTATTCCTGTTTTTAAAAGCTATATCGGTCTATCAGAAAATATGAGTGATACTGAAAAACATGCATTAGAAATTTATAGAATGAAATGGTTAATAGGTTCTATGCTTGTTATCATTTTAGGATTATTATTTGCTTATCAAAGTGCAAAGAAAAAATCAGAGGGTTGGGGTGCGATGCAATACCCTCAATTAGTATTAGGTATGCTAGCCATTTTTGCTTACGTGGGTGTTGAAGTTAGTATACAAAGTAATTTAGGTGAACTTTTAAAAAAAGCTGATATGGGGGGATTAATGTCATCACAAATTTCGCCTTATATCAGTATGTATTGGGGAAGCATGATGATAGGTAGATGGGCAGGCAGTATTAGTGTGTTTAATTTAAAAAACACCACCAAAAAATTATTGACATTAATTGTTCCTTTAGTAGCATTCGGCATCATCATCGCAGTAAATACATTGGCACAAAAAGATATGTCACCATTATACTCTTACGTAATTTGTGTTGCAATTTTAATTGCTGCATTTTATTTAAGTGAAGACAAGCCAGCAAAAACATTATATATTTTTGGTGCACTCGGATTAATAGCAATGCTTGTAGGATTGTTTACTACAGGACAAATTGCAATTTATGCATTTCTAAGTGGTGGTCTTTGGTGTAGTATCATGTGGCCAAGTATTTTTAGTTTGAGTGTTGCAGGCTTAGGTAAGTACACTACTCAAGGTTCAGCATTTTTAATCATGATGATTTTAGGTGGTGGAATTATTCCGCCATTACAAGGCAAACTTGCAGACATAATTGGTATACATGAATCGTATTGGGTGACAGTGCTGTGTTTCGCTTACTTAATATTATTTGCTGTAGTAGTAAAGAAAATTTTAGCAAAGCAAGGCATTAATTATGAAGTAGCAACAAGCGGGCATTAAGCTCACTTCATTACCACTACACCTAATTTTTTCTCAAGTGTAGTTACTTGCAATTTTGTGTGTTGGTATATTTCGATATATCTAATTTCGTCGTCTTCGTTTTTGGCTTCTTTGATTTGCTTTTGAATTTCTGTGAGAATATTCATTAGCTTTTTTAATTGTAGATGTTCAAGAGCTGAATCTACAACCTTCTTTAATATATTTTCTTCTTTAGGGATATGTATATCATGCTCTTTCCATTTATCACTTACATTATATTGATTCACAATTAAGCTTGCTGCTGATACACTAATTGAGGCATCAGGGTAATTAATGAAAAATTTTGAGTCTGGTATATAGCTTTTATCAACTGCATCTCTACATATCTCTAAAATGCTCTTATAAGGTTCATTAATAAATTGAATACCCACCTCATCAATCATATGTAATACATATGCAGCTATACTCGTATTGATTTCATGTTCTGTATCGACATAGTCTTTATCGCCGTATTGAACTAATATTCTACAAATTTCTTTTTCTTGACTTAAATTGTTTTCTTCTGGCCTGTTTTGAACTTTTACAATTTCATCTTCAGGTGTAATGATTGAAAGATCTTCTTGTTGATTTTCTTTCTTTATTTTTTTAAGTCTTGTTTTGTTAAGTTCAGAAAGTAATATTCTTTCTTCCATCTCTAACAAATGGCTACACTCTTTTATAAATAGAGAAGCTTTAATATCATCAGGTATTTTTGAAATACTTTCAATGATATCTTTAATTAAGCCTGCTTTTTTTATAGGATCATTCTGAACATCTTTTAGCAACAAGTCTGTTTTAAATACTATAAAATCTTTTTGTGCAGAATTTACATATTCAGTGAACTTGCTTGAACCTACTTCGCGTACATATGAATCAGGGTCGTGGCCTTCAGGGAATAAAACTATTTTAACATTTAAACCCTCTTCTAAAATCATATCAATACCTCTTAATGAAGCCTTGATACCTGCAGGGTCACCATCATATAAGATGGTTATATTTTTAGTGAACCTTGAAATTAATTTAATTTGCTCAATAGTTAATGATGTACCAGATGATGCTACTACATTCTCTACTCCCGATTGATGTAAGGAAACAACATCGGTATAACCTTCTACTAAATAACAATTATCAAATTCGCGAATTGCTTTCTTAGCAAAAAACAATCCGTATAAAACATTGCTCTTATGGTAGATTTCACTTTCGGGTGAGTTTAAATACTTCGGACTATTAGCTTCAGTTTTTAAAATTCTACCACCGAATGCGATTACTCTGCCTGATACACCATGAACAGGAAACATTACACGATTTCTGAAACGATCGTAAATGCTATTCTTCTGTTCGTTAAATATGCTAAGTCCGGTTTCTAATAAATACTTTTTCTCAAAACCCTCTTGCTCTGCTCTATCGCAAAGAGCTGTCCAGCCCTCTAAACTATAACCCAGCTCAAACTTTTTTATAATATCTTCTCTAAAACCACGCTCTTTAAAATAACTCAAGCCAATGGCTCTTCCCATTTCATTTTCCCAAAGATTTTCAACGAAAACTTTTTTAGCCCAATCACTCACTAACATCAAGCTTTCTTTTTTCATTGAAAGTTCTTTGTCTTCTTCTGTTACTTTTTCATCTTCTAAAACTTCAATATTATATTTTTTGGCTAGGTAACGAAGTGCTTCGGGATAGGTTAATTTCTCGTGCTCCATTACAAAGTTCACTGCATTGCCGGCCTTGCCACATCCGAAGCATTTATAAATACCCTTGCTAGCAGAAACGTTAAAAGAAGGGGTTTTTTCGTTATGAAAAGGACAATTACCAATTAAACTAGATCCACGTTTTTTAAGATTGACAAAATCGCCAACGACCTCCTCTATTTGAGCAGCATCCATTATACGATCTATGCTTTCTTTTAAAATCATTTTTTTAAGATAAGTCCTTTTTTAAAATTTGTATGGTAAATATCAAAGGTACATATTTCCTTCTTTTTAAAAGGTATATCCCAGTCACCATCATACGAAATATGTACTGGTACTAATAAATCTTCAGTAGCATAAGCTAATTCAATATTCATTTTCACATTAAAATCAAATGGTGTCGAAGAATATTGCATATCAATATATCTACCTAATATGGTAAAATCTTTCGCGTTGAATATTGTAGTTAACTCCTTTATCATGGTATCGTCTTCTCTCCACCAAGTTAAGCCTTCTTTCACTTTACATTTAAAATAATATACAGGCACTGAATCTTGATAAGTAGCATAATAGAAAGTGAAATCATAATACTTCTTTAAATCTTTTCCAAAAATTTCTGTCTTGTCGCTTATGAGCGGAATGCCATCAACTTTTTTACCCGGATTAAATATTAAAGTTTTTAATTTTTGTTTATATGTTTCTTCATCACTTTCGTTTTTAGTATATGATTTCACTTGAGTAAAATCAGTGTTGCGATCATTCATAAAAATGTACGAAAACATTTTTACAGTAAATAAATTAAAATCACCATTTCGTTTAAAAATTTTACCACTATCACTTGCTGATAAAATTGTTTGCTTATAATTTCGAGTGGAATTATCGTGATTTATTTTTCTATAAATTTTTGCAGTTGAAAGATTTTCGTCGTTAAAAGTTTCTATTTTATAAGTAGCAACGAAAGAGAATTTTCTAAGATTTCT
>JBKCCA010000259.1:0-1663 GCA_046305595.1 bacterium | reverse complement strand
ATGTGGGTAATGTGGAATTATGATCTAACAGAAAAAAAAGCAAGAGAAATTAAAGAAGAACTAGATACTCGAAAGGCTAAACTAGAAAGTAAACCATCAGGTGATTTAACAAGGAAATTAAATACATCAGTTGATGATTCAAATTTAAATAATAACAAAGTTTCAGTTCATAGCAATAATAATATAGAAGTTGAAGAATTTCACCATTCAGAATTTAAGAATGAAGTCAACAGACAATCATTTAGTTCATACAGAGAGGGCCATTTTTTTACTGAAGAAAACAAAGCGATTTATAGTCAATTGAAACAAACAAATAGTCATATTGATTATACTCAACTTTCAAGTGATGATTTAAAAAATATTTGGTACAAAACTCTTAAAGCTGGTATGCATGGCATTTGCTTTAGTATTTATGAGGATGGACAAAAACCCGGATCAATTATTACAGAGGAACAAGTAGAACGACGCATTAAAATTTTGCAACCATACACTAACTGGGTTCGATCATTTTCATGCATTGAAGGGAATGAACATGTATCAAGAATGGCAAAAAAGCATGGGATGAAAACCCTTGTAGGTGCTTGGCTTGGTGATGATTTAGAATTGAATGAAAGAGAAATAGAATCACTTATTTCAATGGCGAATGAAGGTTTGGTTGATGTTGCTGCAGTGGGTAATGAAGTGATGTATCGAAAAGACTTAACAGAAGACCAACTAATAGAATATATACAAAGAGTTAAAGAAGCAATTCCACATATACCGGTAGGATATGTAGATGCCTATTATGAGTTTTCTCATCGACCTAGAATTACAGAAATTTGTGATGTAATACTAACGAATTGCTACCCTTATTGGGAAGGCTGCCCCATCGAATATTCTTTTGAACATATGAAGAGTATGTTTGAATCTGCTAGACATGCAGGGCAAGGCAAACGAGTTATTATTACAGAAACAGGTTGGCCAAGTCAAGGTGGTGCTTTTAAAGCCTCTATAGCAAATGAAGAAAACGCAATGAGGTATTTTATAGATTGCCAGAATTGGTGCAATTTAAATGGCATAGAAAGCTTCTACTTCGCATCTTTTGATGAGTCATGGAAAGTAGGTCCGGAAGGCGACGTTGGTGCTTATTGGGGATTATGGGATAAACATGAAAAAATAAAATATTAATGAGTAATTTTTTTAATCAATTTAATATACCATTTGCTAAAGCCATTTGTTATTCAGGCTTTAGAGATGGACAACAACCTGGTGGTATTACTCCTTCTTATGAAGAAGTAAAAGAAGATTTATTAATTCTACAATCACATTGGAAATATTTACGTTTATACGATTGTGATGAGCATGCATTAACAGTTATTAAAGTTATTCAGAAAGAGAAACTAGATTTCAAGTTGATGCTAGGTGCATACATAGTAGCCGAAATGAATAATCAAGGTTGCCCTTGGGGTGGTGGAATTTATGAAGAAGAGCAATTAGATAAAAACAAAAAAAGTAACGATCAGAAAATACAACTATTAATAGATTGGGCTAATGAATATCATGATATCATTTCTACGGTGTCATTGGGTAATGAAGCTTGTGTAGACTGGACAGATCATTTTGTACCAGTAGAACGAGTGGTAGACTTTGCTAAGCATGTTAAGAAAAGTATTAAACAGCCAGT
>JBKCCA010000258.1:0-2335 GCA_046305595.1 bacterium | reverse complement strand
ATTCTAATAAATTTAAAATATGTTCACGATCTCTGAAACACCAGAAAAATGGTGTAACTGCGCCAATGTCCATTCCATAAGTACCAATAGCTATTAAATGTGATGCAATACGATTTAATTCAGATACGAGTACTCTGATGTATTCAACTCTTTTCGGAATATCTTTATCGATGCCCATCATTTTTTCAACGCCCATCACAAAAATATGATCGTTGTTCATCGATGTTAAATAGTCGAGACGATCAACAAAAGGTATCGTTTGTTGAAAGCTTAAATTTTCAGCATGCTTTTCAAAGCAACGATGTAAGTAGCCAATATGTGGTATACATTCTTTGACGATCTCACCATCGGTCACTAGTTCTAATCGAAGTACGCCGTGTGTTGAAGGATGTTGCGGACCCATATTGAGTACCATCTCTTCATTTTTTAAGCTTGATAAATCTGTTTTATAATTACTCATTTCGATCAAACTTAATTTTTAATCCTTTGTAATATTCTGCAGGTTCATAATCTTTTCTGAGTGGGTGACCTTGCCAATCATCGGGACATAAGATTCTTCTTAAGTCGGGGTGATTTTCGAATAGTATACCATAGAAATCATATGCTTCACGCTCATGCCATTCGGCAGTACGCCATACATTTGAAACAGTAGGTACTGATTCAACTATGCTAGCATCTCTATCAATTGAAGTATTGATTTTTAAAACAATACCATGTTCAAATATTAATGAATAAAGGTGATAAACGACTGTTAAGTGTTTATGTTCTTTAGAGTAATCAATACCTGAGAGGCAAGCAAGAAAATCAAAATAGAGTTCTTTATCATCGCGTAAAAATTCACAAAGTTCAACGAGTTGATTTTTGTCAATAGTTAAGGATGGTTGTAAAGTTTGAGCGTTTTCTTCTAAAATAATAGTAGAAGAAAAACGATCAATAATTTTATTTTTTATTTCTTCGAATGTCATTTGATTATGGAGCTAATCTTTCAATTTTCCATTTACCTTTTTCCATTAATGCATATTTCACACGATCGTGTAATCTGCTAGGTCTACCTTGCCAAAACTCAATAGCAACTGGTTGCAAAACATAGCCGCCCCAATGTGATGGCTTAGGTACGTGTTTACCTTTATATTTCTCATCCATATTTTTGAAAACAACTTCTAAGCTTTCGCGATTAGGTATCACTTGACTTTGTGGTGAACTTATTGCACCAATTCTGCTTTCAAATGGGCGAGCGTTAAAATATTCTTCAGACACTTCTTTACTTAATTTTTGGAGTATGCCTTCGATTCTTACTTGACGTTGAAGTTCTGGCCAAAAGAATACTAATGCAGCATGAGGATTTTTCGCAAGTTCCCTACCTTTTCTACTTAAGTAGTTGGTGTAAAATGAAAAACCTTTATCATCGTAACCTTTTAATAATACAATTCTTGCCGATGGTATACCATCTTTTGTAGCAGTTGCTAAAGTCATTGCATTAGGTTCCATCACTTCTGTTTTCACTGCTTCATGAAACCATAGGTCAAATTGTGCAAAAGGGTTTTGATCAACTTCTTTCTCAGATAAACTATGTTTAGCATAGTCTACTCTTAAGCTTTCTATATCTTGTTTAGTCAATTTTGTCATTCGTTTTGTATTTATTTCTCCAGTATAATTTTTCTTTCAATTTTTTTAATATCATCTCTGCTAACAAGAACTCTGGTATGTTTTGACTAAGTGCTAATCTTACATCTTTTTCTGAAACATCTATTCTATATAAAGACGCATATAAATAAGCTTTGTTCTCATTCATAAGAGATTTTATATACGCTGCTAAAGCAGATCGAAGATCTTCGTAATCTATATTATATTGAAGTGCAGGTAATGATTGTTCTCCAAAGTGTGATTTAATTGCTATTACGAGTGAATCTTGTGATGTATCAGACATCCGAATAAATTTTGGATTTAAAATTAGAATTATTATATTCAATTGTTAATCTTCGTAAAGATACCAAAAAAATGTTGAGCAAAATACGCCCAGAAGCAGGAAAAATATTAATTTCTGAACCATTTATGATGGATCCTCATTTTAGGAGGTCTGTGGTATTGGTTGTTGAACATTCATTGCAAGGCACAGTAGGGTTTGTATTGAATCAAGAGACAGAGGTTACAGTGCCTGATATAATACCAGGTTTTCCGATGTTTGATGCGAGAATTCGAATAGGCGGACCTGTGCAAACGGATACATTACATTTTATACATAGAATTCCGAATTTGATTGATGGAGGGGTAGAGGTAGAGAACGGACTTTTTTGGGGAGGGGATTTTGAGTTGCTAAGGGTTAAGATAAACTTAG
>JBKCCA010000257.1:0-1220 GCA_046305595.1 bacterium | reverse complement strand
GAACCCGGATTGTTATTGAAAGTTACGCAAGGTGAAATGACATTGATCAATGCAAAGCCAGGGTGTTTAATTGCTGCTTTTATCAATGGAAATAATTGTGACTTATCGCCTGAAAAGCTTTGTGCCACAAAGGTTGCGCCTAACTCTAAAGCCAAACTTGGTAAATCGATTGCATTGAATTGATTCACTGATCCAGCTTTCGATTTCGAACCTTCATCGGCAGTTGCAGAGTCTTGCCCCTTCGTTAAACCGTAACATCCATTATTCATCACCACATACACCATGTTTAAATTTCTGCGGATGACATGAACGAATTGTCCCATGCCGATTGATGCAGTATCTCCATCGCCCGATACACCGAAGTAAATTAATTCTTTGTTCGCTAAGCATGCACCTGTTGCAACAGATGGCATACGACCGTGAACAGAATTAAAGCCATGTGATTGACTTAAAAAATATGCTGGTGTTTTTGATGAACAACCAATGCCTGAAAGCTTTGCCACACGGTGTGGTTCAATCGCTAATTCAAAACACGATTGTACAATCGCCGCTGATATAGAATCATGTCCGCAGCCCGCACAAAGCGTCGACAACGAACCTTCGTAATCAGTTTTAGTATAACCTATATCATTTACTTTTTGATCAGGGTGGCGAAATTTAGGACGTATATAACTCATGGTATTTTTTCTAAAAAATTAAACTGCTTGAACTACTAGTGATGATTTAATTTCAGACATGATAAAGTCTGCAGTGATTGGCATACCATCATAATTTAAGATAGAAATCATGTGGTTAGGGTCAATACTTAATTCATTCACTAAAAGAGATTTCATTTGTGCATCTCTATTTTGTTCAATTACAAAAACTTTTTTATGTGACTTAATAAAATTCGAAACTTCATCGTTGAAAGGGAATGCTCTTAAACGCATTGCGTCAAATGCTAATCCTTCTTCCTTCAAAATATCCATCGCTTCTTCAGCTGCATAAATTGAAGTACCGAAGAAAATAATTCCGTATTCATTTACATTTTTTTCTTGATAAAAATGTGGTGCCGGAACTCTTGATTTCATCGTCTCCCATTTATGTTCTAAGCGCTGCATATTTTTCACGTAATGCTCGCTTTCTTCAGTATATACTGCATACTCATCGCGTGAGGTACCACGTGTGAAGTATGATCCTTTCGTCGGATGTGTGCCCGGAATAGTTCTATATGGAACTCC
>JBKCCA010000256.1:0-1457 GCA_046305595.1 bacterium | reverse complement strand
GTGGCTAGATTCGGAATATATTTTGCCTTTTGTTCTTCATTACCATAATATAAAATAGGTAAAGTACCAATTCCTGTATGTGCAGAAAGTGCTACTGCAAATGAATGCCCTGATCCAACTTTCTCAGTCACCAACATCGAAGAATTAAAATCTTTACCAAAGCCTCCATAAATCTCAGGCACCGAAACACCTAATAACCCAAGCTCACCAGCTTTATTCATTAAGCTTTCCATTAAGCCTTCTTCTTGACTATCGATTAGATCTAAATTCGGATAAACTTCTGCTTTTAAAAAATCTTCACATGTTTGCGCAATCATTAATTGCTCTTCTGTCCATTCTTCGGGGATGAAGATGTCTTGTGCGGATGTTTCCTTGATTAAAAATTCGCCACCTTTTGTTAGTTGTGATTTGGTTTCCATATATATTGTATTACGTACAGCGTATTGCGTACGCGTTTATTTATAATTTAATGTAATTTTCTTTGAAGATTAAAATTCGTCTTTTGTATTTCATCTATGTTATCTTCGATAATTTCAAATTCACCTTTCTCAATATAATTTAACTCTAATGCAATAATTAATTGTGTATATAACTCAAAGCTTGAACCATTAGCAATTGATAAAAAGTATTTAAACTCTTTCACACTTTCTCTTCCAGCTCCCTCGGCAATATTAGAAGATATAGAAACACTACATCTTCTGATTTGACTTTTTAAACCATACTTTTCTTCATCTTGAAAAGATTTAGTTATCTTATATACCTTTTTAGTTAAATCTATACTTTTAACCCAAATCCTCAACTTATTTAAATCATGCATATCATTTTTTTTAATCAAAAATCTTGAATTAAAAAAACTACTACAACTGCATTTATACAACTTTCTTACAAACATTTAAATAGTAGCACTCGCAGTACGCTATACTCAATACGCTATACATGTAAATTCCTACAGCACCTCAAATATGCCCGCTGCTCCCTGCCCTGCTCCCACACACATCGTCACCATTCCGTACTTATTATTTCTTCTTTTCATTTCATTAAATAATTGAACACTTAGCTTTGCTCCTGAACAACCAAGCGGATGTCCAAGTGCGATCGCACCTCCATTTACATTTACAATTTCTTGATTAAGATTTAGTGTTCTCATTACTGCTAATGATTGTGATGCAAATGCTTCGTTCAATTCTATTAATTCTATATCTTCTTGTTTTAGATTTGCTGCTTTGAGAGCCATGGGTATAGCTTCAACCGGACCAATACCCATAATTCTTGGAGGTACACCTGCAACAGAATAGGATACTAATCTTGCGATTGGTTTTACATTTAATCGCTTCAACATTTCTTCTGAAACTACCATAACAAATGCTGCACCATCTGAAGTTTGTGATGCATTACCCGCAGTCACACATCCAGCGGCATCAAATACTGGTTTTAATTTTGATAATTTTTCAATATCA
>JBKCCA010000255.1:0-2089 GCA_046305595.1 bacterium | reverse complement strand
AATTGTGCGTATTGTGAAGTGTATATATCAGAGTTTGAAGGATTCGTTAATGCTGCTAACATTAAGTTCTTCTTAAATTCTTCGTCATTCACCATCTTCGGATGGTTGTAACCCAATGGCACTGATGCGAAACAAGTGAAGAAGTCTAATAATTTACGATTGTTTTTGGCATCATAAATCCATACGCCTTCGCTTTTTTCCATATCGAACACCATGTCGTAGCCATCAGCTAAGATGTGCTTACTTAAGGTTTCTTGAACTTGGTTTGGGGAGATACTTACTTTGTACATGAGCTTAATGTTTGCACAAAGATAGTAAAAGAAATGCCGTTTGCAGTTCAAAAAATGGCTTTTTTATTAACTCAGTCGAATATTCTTATTAGTACAGGAACTTAAGAAATAAGTTCTGATAAGCTAATTTTATTCAGAAAAAAGAGAATTGAAAGCATCAATTTTTCCGACATTCCCCCAAATACCACCGGTATGGATGAAGAGAATTTTACAATTTTTAGACAATGATTGTAAATTTTTGTACAAAATAAACAAGGCTTTACCTGTATAAATCGGATCGATTAAAATGCCTGTATTTTTTTGAAAATCGATGATGAATTTTAGGAGTTCTGGAGTATGTTTTGCATATCGCCCCAATTCATTGGTATCATGTATTTGCAAAGCAGAAATATCATTGCTGAATTCTTGAATGTTTACAAGTACTTCATCAATACCTTTATGAACAATAACCGTATGAACTTTAGTGTTTAATTTTTTTTCATTCACATAATTTAAAACACCAGCAGTAGAACATCCGGTACCCGATGCTAAATAGATGTCTGTAAATACTTCATCATGTTCATGCATACTTTCTTGCATACCTTGAGCAGCAAGAGCTGATATTCCGCCTTCGTCTATAAAATACGCATCATCCGAAGTCAAAAAATACTCATTGAAAATTGCGTTTTTATCTCTGTATGCTTCGCGACTAACTGTAATAATTTTCATGCCCATTGATTGGCAAAGGCTCATGCAAATATTATTGGGGATGCCTTCATCAGAACGCACGAATCCGACTGATTTAAAATTAAAACGAGCAGCCGCTGCGGCCAATGCAATCAAGTGATTCGAGTAAGCGCCACCAAAACTGACGAGGGTATTTTTATTTTTTTCTCGAGCATCGATGAGGGTATATTTTAGCTTACGCCATTTATTGCCAGAGATGAGCGGGTCGATGAGATCATCGCGTTTGATATAGAGTTCAATATTATTGGGGATGTTCCAATAAATACGTTCAATAGGTGTTTGCGATTTAAACTCTTCGATTATCATGGTTTACAAATAAAAGAAAAACCCAGCAATAAATTTGCTGGGTTTCGATATATTGATATTTGTTAGGTTTTTTTATTTGAAATCTACATTCAATCCAACACCCACACTTGCATAAGGGTATTGTCCGAAAGTATAGGCACCATTCAACGTCAAGATTAACAATTTCAATCTTGCACCTACAGTTGCAGTGAAACCGTTCGCACCTTCAACATCGAATTTTACAGGGTCTTTGTAACCATTGATTACTTCGCTACCAAAATTAGCATCACCAACTCTAGCCTCTAATTCTGTGATAGGGAAATTGCCATTTAATGCCACACTGCTTGTTGAAGTTTGATAATTTAGTCCGCTATATACAGTTAACATCAATACTTTCTTAGATAACAACAATCCGAATGTTGAAGCTTTCGTTTCAACGTTCAACATTTGATTCGAGAAATCAGTAATTGTATTACCAGTTTTATTAGGCTTACCAGCTTCAGCGCCTAATTCAAGTCCTTTGTCTAAATTGAATTTAGTATATCCGAAATATGCAGAGAGGTCAAAAGGTAATTTATCTACTACTGGTATCCATTGTTTAATATCGTGTTTAATACCAAATCCGATTAAGCCCATATCACCCGCTGTGCCTAAGGAAATAGTAGGCATATAACGTACCATTACTTCTGTATTTTTTATAAGTCCGACCGCCAATTGCGCCGTCGGCGCCCCCGAATACGGTAATCCCGTGCCTTGAGGAGAAGCAAACTCAGTCACCAATACTTCAG
>JBKCCA010000254.1:0-6113 GCA_046305595.1 bacterium | reverse complement strand
ATTCGTTTTTTTTAGTGAACGAATAACCTTTTTTGTTTATAACTTCGATAAAATCAAAACTGTTTCATTTTAATAGTATATATTATTATTTTAAAAATGACTAAGACTTGACCTATCAATGATAGGTTATTTTTTATTAGTACCTATTCTATTACTTATCTTCAATCTGTTTATTTCTAAAAAGAAAATTCTAATCAATATTATACATGTTTACAGCATTATATTACTGGTAATAGTTATAATATTAGGCATAATAGATTTAAATATTTATTCAGAGTGGGGTACTAAAATTAATTCAAGAGCAATTGAATTCCTAATATTATCACCAGGTGAAGCGATGGCGTCAAGTGCTTCTTCTCCCCTTTTAAGTTCATTTATAATAATAATTACTCAATTTATAATTTGCTATTATGTTTATAGAAAAATAGGCAAGTTGGAATATTTTAAAGAGAATATTTTTATACAAATCATTAGTATCCCTTTGTTAGCCTTTATATCTGTGATGATGTTAAGAGGCGGATTACAGTTATCTCCCATTAATCAAAGTGCAGTTTATTTTTCGAATAAAAATGCAGTCAATCATGCAGCATTGAATACAGAATGGAACTTAATGCATTCGGTAATTGAGAATCATTTTAGCACCGACAATCCTTATGTTTTCATGCCAGACGATGAAGCTCATCATATAGTAGATTCATTATACATCAATAAAAACAAATTGAATGAAAGTATACTTACAAGTGATCGTCCGAATATTGTATTCATAATTTTAGAAAGTTATACTTCTGATGTTGTAGAAGCTTTCGGTGGAGAGAAAAATGTAAGTCCGTTTATCAATAAATACGCTAGCTCTGGACTTTCTTTCAGTAATATATTTGCCTCAGGAGATAGAACTGATAAAGGGATGATTGCTATTTTAAGTGGATTTCCGACACAAGCAGTACGAACAATTATTCAACAACCAGATAAGTTTGAAAAACTACCAGCAATACCAAAGACATTAACTTCAAATGGTTATTCTACTGCATTCTATTATGGGGGAGAGTCAGAATTTGCCAATTTCAAATCCTATTTAATTTCTACACAATTCGAAAAAATAATTGATAAAAACAATTTCGAGAGCAATCAAATGAATTCTAAATGGGGAGCACATGATGGATTTTTATTTGATAAAGCATTAGAAGATATGCGAACATTAAAAGAGCCATTCATGAGCACAATATTGACCTTAAGCTCACATGAACCTTTTGAAGTGCCCATTCCCAATAAATTCAAGGGAGATGATTTACCATCAAAATTTAGAAAGGCTGCAAATTATACTGATTTAAGTTTTGGTGAGTTTATGGCAAAAGCTGAAAAGGAGAAATGGTATAAAAACACATTGTTTGTAGTTGTAGCAGACCATGGACATCGCCTACCAAAAGAATACGACAATGTATATGATTATCGTAAATTCAGAATACCTTTATTCTTTTATGGGGATGTAATTAATGAAAAGTACAATGGTAATATTATAGATAAAATTGGTTCTCAAACAGATATTGCTTCAACCCTATTAAAGCAAATGAACATTAGCGATACTGCATTTCATTGGTCAAGCAATTTACTTGATAAGTCGAACGATGGTTTTGCTTTTTATAGTTACGACAATGGTATAGGTTGGGTAGATAATGAGAATATTATAAATGTAGATAATATTAGAAAAGAAATAATTTATCAAAAATTAGAATCTTCAAATTTAAATCAGAAAAAGAAAGTTGCTCAAGCATATATGCAAAGAGTATTCAAAACCTATTTGAACTATTGATACCAGAACTTTTGAACAATCATCTCTGCCACTACTTTGTCAATCGGTAGAGTGAGCTCATCGGCAGTTAAATCTTTTAGTGCAACCCACCTTAATTTTTGTTGTCCGTTAGAATCATCTTTAAAATCAAACCTTACTGTACTTGTATCAAAATTAAAGGGTTCTAAATTCTTTACTAAATAATAAATACTTAATACTTGAGTATCATTGAATGCTGATTTTTGAAAGAAATCTGTTGTATAAAAATGATCTAAAACTTCAACTTTCAAATTACATTCTTCCATAAATTCCCTCATCAAACACTCTTTTGTACCTTCACCATACTCTAACCCACCACCTGGAAACTTAGTATGTGCAAAACTGAAGTCATACTCATCTGACAATAATAACTTGCCTTCTTCGGTAATTAAAATACCATAAACTCTAACATTAAATTTTAGCATGTGATGCGAAGTGTTTAGCGTTATTAACTATATTATCTAAATCAAATTTTATGTCAATTGTTTTTTCAGATGTTCTTTTATCGCAATTTATTACTGAACAATACATACAACATTCTGGCAAGCATGGGTCAACATGTATAAAAATTTCAACAGTAGCATCAGCTTCCTTTTCAATAAGTTTATGTAGTTCTTGCACTTCATCATGCATTGTATTTAAATCAAAATAGTAAGGTAGAGTTAAATGACAATCAATATGCAAATCAGAACCATATTTCTGTACTCTTAGATTATGTACATCAATCCATTCTGCCTTCCTATGTATATTCAATATTTTAACGAGATCATGTACTAATGTTATATCTGACTCATCCATCAATCCCGATATCGATTTGCGTAATAGCTTATATCCGTTATATAAAATCAATAAAGCCAAAATAAAAGAGATAATCGCATCAAGAATATAAATCTCCGTTATATAGATCAATATTAAGCCGGCTATTAATCCAGCACTTGTATAAGCATCTACCATTAGATGTTTACCATCTGCCTCTAGCGTAATTGATTTTAACTCTTTTGATTTGCGTATTAAAAAATATCCTAATAGAAAATTTAGAATACCGGCTAAGACAATTAAATAAATACCATGATCAATGTTTCTAATTTGTTCAGGATTTAAGATGCTATTGATAGAATTGTAAATGATATTAATAGCAGCAATAATAATTAATGCACCTTCGAAACCCACTGCAAAGAATTCAACTTTACCATGTCCGTATGGATGGTTCTTATCTTTTGGCTGAGCAGCTAAATAAATACTATAGAAGGCAAATGCACTGGCTAAGACATTGATAATATTTTCAAGTGCATCTGTATATATTGCATTAGAATGGGTAATAAAGTAAGCGATAAATTTAATAATGGTAATAAATACACCCGCTATTAAAGTTATGCTAATAATTTTTAATCTTTTATCTTGTACATTCATGCATGTCGAATATCATCATTTTTTATGAATATGAATAAAATAGCTTTCAATATATTTTTGTTATTAGCAATTGCATTTACGAGTGTTGCTAAAGATAAAAAATTCAATTTAGTATTGGTTGCAGGCATGAATGCAAGTCAAGTAAATGGAGATAAATTAGCTGGATTTGATAAGGTCGGATTGTTGGCAGGTGCAGGAATTAGTAGACAGGTGAATAAAAAAATTGGATGTCAATTTGAGATTTTATATTCAGAGAAAGGCAGCAAAGATGTTGCAGGCCTGAGTAATATTCAGCTAGATACCTTATTTAGGTTTAATTACATTGAAATACCCTTAATGATTAATTACTCAATTTATGATAAGATACAAATACAAGGGGGTATTTATACAGCTGTTAGAATAAAAGCTGAGTACGATGATTATGTAAATAGATTTGATAGAAGTAATATAATAAGAAGCTTAGATCATGGCCTATGTATAGGTGTAAATTACAGTCTTACAGACCATTGGAAAGCAAATATTAGGGTTTCTCAATCGGTATTAGACATAAATAATAGCTTTGAAGTCTACTATAATTTAAGCTCAACATTGAGTATTAGGTATCAGCTTTAACAAATTTTAGTATTTTTAGCGAATACAAACACCTATTTAAATGGCATTATTATCAAAAAGATTAAACTTATTCACTGAATCACAGACGCTAAAAATGGCGAAATTGAGTCGTGAGTTAAAGAATAAAGGCGTAGATATTATTAATTTAACACTTGGTGAACCAGATTTCACAACCCCAATACATATCAAAGAAGCTGCAAAAAAAGCGATAGATAATAACTTTTCATATTATACCCCAGTTGTTGGTTATTTAGATTTAAGAGAAGCTATTTGCAGAAAATTTAAGAGAGAAAACAATTTAGATTACACTCCGGAACAGATAGTTGTATCAACAGGAGCGAAACAGTCAATTGCCAATGCTTTATTGTCAACTATTGATGCAGGCGATGAAGTACTTATTCCAACACCTTATTGGGTATCATACTCAGAGATGGTAAAGCTTGCAGAAGGTATACCAGTGTTTATTGATGCAACTATTGAGAATAATTTTAAAATCACAGCAGATCAATTAGAACAAGCAATTACAAACAAAACAAAGTTGTTGATATTTTCATCACCATGTAACCCTAGTGGTACTGTATACACAAAAGATGAGTTAGCTGCATTTGCAAAAATATTTGAGAAACATCCGAACATCTGGATTATCTCAGATGAAATATACGAGCACATAAATTACTTAAGTAATCACGAGAGCATTGCTCAATTTGACTCAATCAAAGAGAGAGTAATAATTATAAACGGATTATCAAAAGCATTTGCCATGACGGGTTGGAGATTAGGCTATATGGCTGCAAGTATAGAGCTTGCTAAGGCATGTGATAAGATGCAAGGTCAATTTACTTCAGCAACAAGTTCTATCTCTCAGAGAGCAGCAATTGAAGCTTTAGATGGAGATATAAAGCCTACGCTAGAGATGAAAGCAGCTTATCAAAAAAGAAGAGATACCGTATATAATTTATTGAAAGATATACCAGGTATTAAAACCAATTTACCTGATGGAGCTTTTTATTTTTTCCCGGATGTTAGCTCTTATTTTGGTAAATCATATAATGGTACAATAATTAACAATGCTGAAGATTTATGTATGTTTATTCTAAACGACACACATGTTTCATTAGTTACAGGTTCAGCATTCGGAAGTAATAACAACATCAGATTCTCATACGCAACATCCGAAGATATATTAATTGAAGGTATGAAGAGAATCAAAGAATCATTATTAAAATTAAAGTAAAATGTCGGAGCGCTTAATTAATCTTTTCGATTCGTTTAACAATAAAAATGTATTAATCATTGGTGATGTAATGATTGACTCCTATATATGGGGTAAGGTTGAGCGCATCTCACCTGAAGCACCAGTGCCTATTATTAATGTAAAGAAAAGAGAAGATAGATTAGGAGGTGCAGCAAACGTTGCGTTAAATGTAAAGTCATTAGGTGCAAATGCAATTTTATGTAGCGTAATTGGTAATGATAAAAATGCAGATTTGTTCCTTGAACTTTTAGCACAAGATAATTTAAGTATACAAGGAATTTTAAAATCTGATATTAGAATAACTACTAAAAAGACCAGAGTAATAGGGCATCATCAACAATTATTTAGGGTTGACGAAGAGCTTGACACTAATATAGATTCATCTACTACACAAGAATTATTAGAGAGAATAATTAATGAAATTGACTCTAAAAAAATAGACGTAATTATCTTTGAAGATTATGACAAAGGAGTTATATCAGAAGGTTTAATTCAATCTGTTGTTTCAAAAGCTAAAGAGAAATCAATACCTGTAGTAGTTGACCCTAAGAAAAGGAATTTCTTGTCATACAAAGGTGTTGACTTATTTAAACCTAATTTAAAAGAATTAAAAGAAGGCTTAAAATTAGATTTTGATGCACATCAAACTGATGAATTAATAGCTGCGGCATTAAAATTGAAGTCCATCATTCAAGTAAAATCAATCATGATTACCTTATCAGAACTTGGTGTTTTGATTTGTGACGAAAATGGAAACAAAATTATACCTGCACATGTTAGAAATATTTCAGATGTATCAGGTGCTGGTGATACTGTAATAAGTGTAGCTGCCTTGGCCCTATCATCTAATTCAACACTGAATACAGCTGCTGAATTAGCGAATTTAGCGGGAGGCTTAGTATGTGAAAAAGTTGGTGTAGTACCTATAGATAAAACAGAACTATTAAATGAAGCAATACTCTTGGAGGGTAAATAAGTTTTTACTTCTATTATTTCTATTCAGTATTGAAT
>JBKCCA010000253.1:0-6632 GCA_046305595.1 bacterium | reverse complement strand
TGTTATTTACACTCGGACTTTCGATATTGAATACTTCTGGTTTTTTCTCAGATTTTTTCCATAAAAAATATAGTGTGCCTAAAAATACCGCAGCTATAATAACGATTACACTAATTCTGATAATTTTTTTCATGTGTATATATTTATTTTTTTATTCGTAACGTAATGCATCAATCGGTTTAACTTGTATTGCTTTTCTTGCAGGCACTAATCCTGCAAATGCACCTGAAATTATTAATACTGTTAATGCTGTTAATGCGATGTTTATATCAACTTGCGGATTTGTGAACATGCCACCATCCGGATTATTACCCATCATCGCTCCAATTAATTCTAACAATCCAACTCCTGCAATTAATCCGAAATATCCTGCTATGCTTGTTAAGAAAATAGATTCTAAAATTATTTGACTAACAATCAAAATAGGAGTGGCTCCAAGTGCACGTTTTATACCAATCTCTTTTGTTCGTTCTTTTACAACTATGAGCATAATATTACTTACTCCAATTACTCCTGCTAATAAGGTACCTATACCTACTATCCATACCAATAAATCTATTCCGTTAAATAGTCCATTGATTTTAGAAAACTCTTTTCCCATATTCCAATGACCAATAGCTAATTCATCATCAGGTGCTATATTATGTCTTTGTTTTAATAAACTTATAACTTCTTTTTCTACTTGCTCTACGGGTACATTTTCTTTAGAAGTGATAGAGTACCATCCGACTAAATTGCCATAATTAAAGGCTGTTTGAAATGTAGTAAATGGCACATAAACTGTCTGAGATTCATCACCTCCTTGTCCGCCGCTCGACCTAGGTTTAAAAGTTCCAACTACCTGAAAATACACACCATTTATACGTATGTACTTGCCCATTGGGTCTTCATCTTTTTCAAATAATATATCAATGACTCTATTACCAATCACACAAACTTTTCTCTTTTGATCTATATCGAAATCATTGATAAATCTACCCTTGAGATTTTTCATGGGTTGTATTTTATTGAACTCCGGGAAATCTCCATAGACAGAGAATTGTCCGGTTTTAACACCCCTGCTCACATTATTTCCCCCTCTATAACCACCTAA
Organism: bacterium; assembly: GCA_046305595.1. Lineage (GTDB taxonomy): Bacteria > Bacteroidota > Bacteroidia > Sphingobacteriales > Sphingobacteriaceae > JAEYZM01. Next base: position 5,539 of record JBKCCA010000253.1, on the reverse strand, counting down.
TTGATTTCTTGCACAAACATACTGTGCATTTCCAATACTCGCTTTAATAGCTTTGGTGTCTTCATTATTATAATTAAATCGTCGGCCTGGTTGAAATCCTTTGTATGGTTTATTTGTCTTTTGTGTCCAAAGAAAAAAACTATTCGTAGCAAATCCATCAAATCCTCCTGCAACTCCATTACGAAGTCCATTACCCGAACCCAGCATAATCACTAGCATGAAAATACCCCAAAACACACCAAATGCTGTTAGTGCTGTGCGCAGTTTATTTTTTTTAATACTGCTTAAAATTTCTTGCCAACTATCTCTATCAAACATATTATTCGTCTCTAAGTGCTTCTATTGGTCTTATTCTTGCTGCTTTTAATGCCGGTACAAATCCAGCAATAGCTCCAGCGATTACTAATAATATGGTAGCAGTTACTGCTATACCTAAATCTACTTCAGGGTTTCTAAAAAAGTCAGAAGGTGGCATGAATGCTTTAGCTAATTCAGTTACTACAACACCTAATACTAAACCTAAATACCCTGCAAATCCGGTGATTAATATTGACTCTTGAATAATCAAACTTACCACTGAGAATGGGGTAGCACCTAATGCTTTTCTAACACCAATTTCTTTGGTTCTCTCTTTAACTACAATCATCATGATGTTACTAACACCTACGATACCTGCTATGATGGTACCAATACCTATAATCCACACAAAAAATGTAATACCATTCAATAGGTTCATGATATTTTTATAATTTTCATTGTTATTGAAAATAAAAATTGCACGTTCATCATCTGGGTGGATTTTATATTTTGAGAAGATGTATGATTTTGCATCTTCCATCATTCTATTGCTACTCAGTAATGATGCATTACCGGTACTAAACCAAATCACACTTAAATAATCTTTACCATTATATGATTTTTGCATCGTAGAAATAGGTACATATAATCTATCATTATCTTGTCTACCTTCATCTTTAAACACACCAATAACCTTATATAATATACCTGATACATCGATATACTTACCAATTGGGTCTTCGTCTTTGAATAATGCAGATTGAACTGGTTTGCCAATTACGCATACTTTTCTTGCCTCTATAACATCCGTTTGGTTAATGAATCTTCCACTTAATATTTTTGCTACTTCAAGTTTATCGTGATCTGCAGCACATGATCTTACTAAAAATGAACCCTTCTCATTTTTATAATTAATGCTTTTGATATTTGGTACATCTTGATGACAAGTTATGTATTCTAGTCCTTCGATATTCTTCTTCAAATATTCAAAATCTTCATTTCTTAATCTTATTCTTCTGCCAATTTGCATGCCTTGATAAGCAATGCTGGTTTCACCACCTTCAATCCATATTGCATTGCTAGCATCAGATAAAAATTGATGTTTTGCTCCATTTTTCAATCCCTGACCAGAACCTAAAAGTATAATTAAAATAAAAATACCCCATGCAACAGAAAACCCTGTAAGTATTGTTCTTAAACGATTCTTACGGATGGTGCTAAAAATTTCTTGCCATTTATCGAGGTCAAACATTCTTTATAAATCTATGATACCGTCTTTCAATTTTATTATTCGATGAGTTTTTTCTGCTATATCATGCTCGTGCGTTACGATGATTATCGTCATGCCTGAATCATTGATATCTTTTAAAATGTTCATTACTTCATATGAAGTTTGAGTATCTAATGCACCAGTAGGTTCATCTGCTAAAATTATTTTTGGCTTTGCTATTAATGCTCTAGCTATTGCTACTCTTTGCTTTTGTCCGCCTGACATCTCATTCGGCATATGTTCTGCCCAATCTTTTAATCCGACTTTCTCTAAATATTCCATCGCAATTATATTCCTTTTCTTACGATTTATACCTTGATAGTATAATGGTAATGCTACGTTCTCTAATGCGTTTTTGAATGATATCAAATTGAAAGATTGGAATACGAATCCAAGCATTTTATTTCTGTACTGTGCTGCCTGTGTTTCAGTTAAATTTTTAATTAAGGTGCCAGCTAATTTATATTCACCTTCATCATATTGATCTAGTATACCGAGTATGTTTAAAAGGGTTGACTTCCCTGAGCCAGAAGATCCCATAATAGAAACGAACTCACCTTCAGCTATGTGAAGATCTATACCTTTTAATACTTTTAAAGGGTTATTACCTATGAAATACGATTTGCTAATATTTCTTAAATCAATCATACTTCAATAATAACAATTACATTGCTTTGATTTATTGATTAACTTTATTGTTACGTAACGATTCTGTTTGAAAAGGGTCTTGATATGATTTTTATAATAATTCTAAATATGAGATTAGCTTTTAACTGAACTATATAATTGATAAATTAGAAAAAAAGTATTGTATGATTAGTAAAAAAATGGAAAAAGCTCTTAACGAGCAAATCAGTAAGGAGATGTACTCTTCAAATTTGTATTTATCAATGTGTTCATATTTCTTAGATAAAGATTTAGATGGTATAGCAAATTTTTTCAGAGTACAATCGCAAGAGGAGCTGTTTCATGCTCAAAAGCAGTTTGACTATATACATGATGCAGGAGGTAAGGTAACTATTTCTGCACTTGATGCTCCTCCATCAACATTCAAAAATACTATTGAAGTGTTTCAGAAAACATTGGAACATGAGAAATTAGTTTCAAAATCTATCAATAATTTAGCGAAGCTAGCAATGCAAGAATCAGATTTTGCGACTTATGCATTCTTACAATGGTTTTTAACTGAGCAAGTAGAAGAAGAGGCAACAGTTAATAATTTATTGTCTAAGCTTAAAATGATTGGTGATAATACATCGGCACTATATTTACTTAATGCTGAATTAAAGACTAGAACATTTACACCAGGGGCAGAGTAACATCTGCCTTTTAAATTTCTAATTAATAATCTATCGGTAATTAATTTTATTTTGATAGTTGTAGAATTTTTCTGGCTCCCATAGCTACCATCACAAATACTAAACTACCAATTATTAGATCTGGTATTAATGAATTGCTATAGTAAACCAAAATGCCAGCAACGATAACTCCTATGTTTACAATCACATCATTTGATGTAAATATCATGCTTGCTTGCATATGTGCTTCTTTACTTTTGCTTTTTTGTAATAAGTATAAACATGTAGCATTACCTATTAAAGCTAGTATTGAAATGATGATCATGCTCAAAAAATCTGGTACAGAATCATGTGCTATAAATCTTCTTATTACTTCAAATATTCCAAAAATAGCTAATGCTAATTGTAAGTAACCCGATAGCTTAGCTATATTTTTCTTTTTTTCTAAGCTTCTATTTACTGCATATAGTGCTAATGAATAAATTAATGTATCAGCTAACATATCTAATCCATCAGCTAACAAAGACATTGATTTTGATACAAAAGCAAAACTTGATTCTAATATGAAAAAGAATAAGTTTATACTTAATACTTGCCATAAAAGAGTAGCATCTACAAGCTTAACTTTTTCTATATAATCAGAAATGATATTGGTTTCTAAATGATGCGTATCAAATTTTAAAGAATCTAATAGCTTGAATATTTCATCTTGTGTACCTGTATGAATTACATTTAATTTGCGATTCACTATATCGAATTCTAATTCTTTAACGCTTTCTATGCCATCTAATTTCATTCTAATCATTTGTTCTTCAGAAGGGCAATCCATTTTTGAAATTCTATAGATAGTTTTATACATCATTAAATGAATTTAAGACATCTTACTTAAGATTTTCTTATCAGCAACAAAAGTTCCGAAGGGTAAAATACTAGATAATAAAATTGGCGCTGTTACTCTCCATATATTCCATTTCTTCATGTAAGTTAGATATAAAGCATAGAGCACAAATACAACAAAAAGCACACCGTGTAGCATTCCTATAATCTCTACTGCTAATGGTTTGTTTAAAAGGTATTTAAATGGCATAGCGATGAACATTAGTAGAATAAATGACATACCTTCTAAGAAGCCTATAATTCTAAAAATACCTAAATATGATTTTAATAATTCTTTCATTTAATAATATTTAATCCGGCCCAAACACCTATAATACCTAAGCACACACTAGCTATAATATTAAAAGTCAAAATGCTGAAATTACCAGAATTAATTAATTGTATATTTTCTTGTGAAAAGCTTGAGAAGGTTGTGAAACCGCCGCAAAAACCTACTATCAACAACATTTTCAAATCGTTATTGATTATATTTTGTTTAATAATTAATGCAGTGATAATTCCGATTAATACGCAGCCTATCAAATTAACTACAAACGTACCGATTGGAAATGGGCCATGATATATCTTATTAATAGTCGTACCCAATAAATATCTTAGTATACTACCTAAAGCTCCTCCAATACCTACTAATATTACTGATTTCATTTTTTCAACTCTTTTAATTGTTCGATAGATTGTTCGATAGAGTTAAATACCGGGTGATCTGATTTATATATTTTTTCAAAGTTAGATTTAGATTGTAAATAAGTTTCAATTGCAAGTTCAGTGTTTTCTATTGAATATAAACGTGCTAAATAATATTTTAGGTTAGCAAGTATTTCAATATCGTTTGAATAAGTTGTTAAAAGATCTTCATATTTCTTAATTAGCTCGTTCTCCAACGCATTGTTGCTATATATTTGTTCTAATTGATTGTATATAGCTGGATTTGTAGGGTCTAGCTTGTAAAATTTGATAAACAAATCATTTGCTTTTGAATTAGATGTTTTTAAATAGATATTTAATAATGAAGCGATATTGTTTGTTGTTGTAGAATCTAATTCTTCAGCTTTTTCATAAAACATTATTGCACTATCTACAAAATTATTTTGAAAATATGCTTCAGCTAACATTCTTGAAGCATCAGATTTATATAGCGAATCTGTGTATAATGAGTAAGCCTTTTTAGCATGTATTAAAGCAAAACCAGGAGCCTTTGTCATTAAATATGACAATGATAAATTGTAATGATACATTGCATTTTTGTCATTCTTTAAAGCACTTTGATTTAAGAAGTAAATGCTCTCTTTGTATTTGCCAACATTGATTAAGTAATAGCCTATTTTATAATAACTCTGATCATTAACACATTTTCCTTTTAAAGTCTTTTCACTATAAATAGCCATTTGTTTTAAATATTCTTTTTCAGACTTCAGCCAGTTTTTACCAAATTTTATATGAATATCAAATAAATGATCTGATGCTAGTTTATTAAGTTCGCAATCTTCTGGGGTTATTTTTAATAATGAATCAAATATTAGATCTACTTTGAAATCGAAATAATTTAAATCATTCAGGTTGATCTTTAATGATTTTATATCTTGATTTTTAGACAAATCTTTTAAAGCATATGATCTATGTTGTTTTGAGCTCAAAGCAAACTTCGAAACAATTTCATATTTCTTTAAGAATACATCATTGCTTTTATTAAGAGGATCATATTGATTTAATATTTTATAAGCTGTTGCATACTTTTTTGTACTTATTAATTTGTTAGCTTTTTCAATTATTTTTTGAT
>JBKCCA010000252.1:0-5366 GCA_046305595.1 bacterium | reverse complement strand
TTCTATCTTGTTCATTTACAGAAGAGAGAAGTGGGATTTGCCGAAGGGTAAAATTGATAAAGGCGAAGGTATTCAAGAGGCGGCATTGCGTGAAGTGCAAGAAGAGTGCGGCATCGTTTCACATAAAATCAAAAGTTTCTTGACAGAGAGTTACCATATTTTCAACATGAACAATAAATGGTGCTTGAAAAAAACCTATTGGTTTAATATGCAATGTGATGCAGAAGAAAAGTTAATTCCACAAGCTGAAGAAGATATTACAGCAATCGATTGGTTTAAGAAAAATGATTTATCGAAAATCAAAAGCAATACCTACGCGATGATTAAAGACATTATCGACGAACTGTAATTATCGTTTATGTGTCAATAAATATTCTGCAACTTCTTTCGGTACGAACTGTGTGATGTCGCCACCATTACGTAATATATCACGAACAATGGTAGAACTTATCGCTGAAAAGCCTGGCTTCGATAACACAAAAATACTTTCAATATCTGGTTGCATCGCATGGTTCATTTGACTGATTGCTTTCTCGTATTCAAAATCTGATACCGATCGAATACCGCGAATCATGTATTGTGCATTAACCTTTTTGCAGATGTCGACGGTTAAGCCTTCATAGGTTAATACCTCTATGTTTTTATGTTTAGCAAAAACATTTTTTAGCATCTCTTCTCTTTCATTCGCTGTCAATAATGACTGCTTATTACTGTTCAATCCGATACCCACATACACCTTATCAAATAAAGGTAATGCACGATTTAATATATCGATGTGTGCAAGTGTAATTGGGTCAAACGATCCGGGGAATAATGCTATTTTTTCCATACTGCTAAATTAAGCAAATTTATTCTATCGATTAAAAAAAGAAAAAGTGGATGAACCATATACCCTTGCCTCCACAAATCCCTTGACGTAATCTAATTTCTGTACACTCGCATGTTCTATAATTAACTGTCCGTCGGGTTTCAACAAATCATGCTTCAAAACTAATTCTGCTATCATGGGGATTTTGGGTAAATCATAAGGCGGATCTGCGAAAATAATATCATACGAATCGAGATCTGAACTTAAAAATTTAAATACATCGGCACGCATCGCATCGATAGCAAATCCGTGCTTCTTAGCCGTTTAGTGTATGAACTTCACACAGGCTGCATGCTTGTCGATCGAAACAATATCTGTACATCCGCGAGAAGCAAATTCATAAGATATATTACCAGTACCCGAAAATAAATCGAGTAATTTTATTTCAGTAAAATCGATGGAATGTTGTAAAATATTAAACAAAGCCTCCTTCGCAATATCGGTCGTAGGCCTAACAGGTAGTTTTTGTGGTGCTTGAATTCTCAAGCCTCTATGTGTACCAGAAATTATTCGCATAAAAGCGCACTATATAAATGAGCAAAACGATGTATGCTCGTATCTTTCTCAATTCTATAAGTGTATTCGAAATTTTTATCTACAGGTGCAAAAAATATTTGCTGAAAATGCTCTTTCAAAATTGTATGTTTCTCATCATTCGCTTCTATATCTCCTAATAAAATAATATGAAAATCTGCTTTTGAAATACCGAACTGCTCTGCAATAAATAAAGGGAAGTAGATTAAATCTTCGAGTGTTTCAAAGCTGTAGATATTATACAATATGCAATTTCTATTCTGCATTAATATCAACTCGAAATTATCTTCATTGAAATTCAAAAACATCGCATGCCCTGAAAAACTCAAATGCTGAATATACTTGAACAAACAAGCCGATGAATGCAAAACATTTACTTCCGGAAATTTAGATCGTACCAATGCTAATTCTTGCACATCTTGTGCGAAAACCATTTTAGCATTTAACAATTGAATGTCTGACTTTAATATTTTCGTTATCTCTTCACTCTCATTCTGAAACTCTAATAATAGCTCATCGCTGTTCACATCAGAAAAAGGTGCAGGCACTAAAGCATGTGTTTTTGAAGAAGAGATATAATATACTTTATTGAATTCGTACTCTAAAAAATCGGTCTGAAACAATACTTCTTTGTATTGCTTAAATCCGTCTATGTGTTGAAACTCAGCTTGCAAAACAAACTTCTCACGATCACGATTATAGGATACCGCTTGAAATTTATTGCCATTAAATTTGAAGATTAAATCGTAAGTAGCTTTTTTGTCGAAATAAAAACTTTCATCAACCCTTTCGATTTTATGTATGTTTAATGTATTTTGTTCAGCCATATACACAAATGTATAACATTTTAAATATTAACGATAATTGCAAGCAGATTTTGAGAAATACTTAGGTAAAACGCCTAGTGCCGGACAAGCGGCATTTTTCAGGAAGTTTGAAGGCTTTCTTAAAGATGATAATATGCATTCTGCATTTATACTACGAGGATATGCGGGTACGGGTAAAACCACTACTGTGAAAGCAATAGTTGCCTATTTAAAATCGAACAAGTACAAAGCCGTGTTATTGGCCCCAACTGGTAGAGCTGCAAAAGTACTCTCGAACTACAGCGGCGAAAATGCCAGCACCATCCACAAAAAAATATATAGAAGAAAATCGTCGGTAGAAGTATTAGCGAGCTTCAGCTTGAATGAAAATAAACATACCAATACCATTTTCATAGTCGATGAAAGCTCTATGATTTCAGGTACCATGAACGATGCCACTGGTGCTTATTTTTCTCGCGGAAGCTTACTCGATGATTTAGTAGAATACGTTTATTCGAATACCAATAACTGTCGATTATTACTTGTCGGCGACACTGCTCAGCTCCCCCCTGTCGGCTCCGATTTTAGTCCGGCCCTCAATAAAGAAATGATGCACTCTCAATACGGCTTGCGCATCTTCGAACATGAGTTAACAGAAGTACTTCGACAAGAGAAAGCTTCGGGCATACTTGAAAATGCTACCGATTTGAGAAAATTGATCGATGAAAATATAATCAACTGGCCTCAAATAAAAACGAAAGGCTTCAAAGATTTTTATTCAATAACAGGTGAGCAATTAGGTGATGGCATCAACTATGCTTATGATAATTATGGCATCGACGAAACATTGGTCGTATGTCGCTCGAACAAAAATGCGAATCAATATAATCAACAAATACGCAGTAGAATTTTATTTAGAGAAGAAGAAATTTCAGCAGGCGATTTTTTGATGGTGGTGAAGAATAATTATTTCTGGCTACCTCCTGAAGAGCAAGGTTTTATTGCCAATGGTGAGATCATCAGAGTCGTAAAAGTAGGAAGAGAAGAAGAGATGCATGGCTTTCGTTTTGCAGATATTACGGTGCAGTTAATTGATTTCCCGAACGAGTTGAAGTTAACGGTGAAAGTCTTAATCGACACCATTTATGTCGACTCGCCGAGTTTAAACAATGAAGATCAAAAGAAATTATATGATTCGGTAAGTGCCGATTATGCTGATATCTTAAATAAAAAAGAGCGCTACGAAAAAATAAAAGCTGACCCCTATTACAATGCCTTACAAATAAAGTTTGCCTATGCGGTGACTTGTCATAAGGCGCAAGGCGGACAGTGGAAGGTGGTCTTCGTCGACCAAGGTTATTTAGTCGATGAGATGTTGAATTTAGATTTGTTACGCTGGTTATATACCGCTATTACCCGTGCAAGTTTTCAGGTCTTTCTGGTAAACTTCCATCCGAAATTCTTTGCTAAATAATTTAAGAGCTAAAAATAATTCAGTATTCTTGTCGTTATGCAAGAGATGAAACTAAATAAACTATGTCTCGGCCTCATTGGCAGCTTCTTATTTATTGTATTGAACAATCAATCATTTGCTCAGTTAGGCGGATCAAGAATTTATGGTTTCATGGAATTGCCTTATTCAGCAAGGGCAACGGCATTGGGTTCGTATCATGCCATCACTTGGGACAATGACCTGAGTAATTCATTTCAAAATCCTTCGCTATTAAATCCGAATATGAACAATGTTTGGTCATTGAACGTGAACAATTATGTATCAGATATTCAATACGGTTATATCGCTACAGCTTTCGAAATACAAAAGAAAGGTATGTTATCGATCGGTGTGAATTATATTGATTACGGCAACTTGGTGATGCGTGATGATATAGGCAATGAACAAGGAACTTTCAAAGCGAACGAGAATGCCTTCAACGTTACTTATTCAAATGCATACAAGAAATTCAGATACGGTGTCAATGTAAAAACCATCTTCTCGAATTTAGAATCGTATCGCTCTACTGCGGTGGCAGTTGATTTAGGCGGATCGTATGTTGACAGTGCAAGCGGATTCGGATTGTCGTTTAGTGTTTTGAACATCGGCTCACAAGTGAGTACGTATTACGGCAATAGAGAAAGTTTACCATTCGAAGCCTTATTTACAGTAACTAAAAAATTAAAGTACGCACCATTCCGATTCAGTTTAACCTTACATGATTTGCAGAAGTTCGACTTAACGTATAGCGACCCGAACGATCAAAGCAATCAGATCGATATCAGCACCGGTAAGCCGATCGAAAAGAGTTATACCATGGCCGATAAATTAATGCGACATGTGGCGATAGGCACTGAGTTATTATTATCAGACAATTTCCATTTACGAGTAGGCTACAATCATCAGCGCAGAAGAGAATTATATTTAGAGAACAAGCCAGCAACGGTAGGCTTCTCATGGGGCTTTGGCATCCGAGTAAAGAAAATCAATATCAGCTATGGCTCAGCAAAATACCATGTCGCGGGCAATAGCAATATGTTCAGCATCTCTGTAAATCCGACTGATTTTTACAGAAAGAAAAAAATCAACTCTTAAATTCTTACCTTTGCGACAATGTCGCGTGAAAAAATCAACATAGCCATCGACGGATATTCGTCGTGTGGTAAAAGCACTTTGGCCAAGGCATTGGCGAAAGAATTCGGTTATGTATATGTTGACTCGGGCGCCATGTATCGCTGCGTTACCCTCTACTTCTTACAAAATAATATTGATCTAATTTCGGATGATGCTATTCAAAAAGCACTCAAAGAAATTGAAATTGATTTCGAAGAAAATAAAGTTTTTTTGAACGGGTCGGATGTGAGCGAAGAGATACGCAGTATGCAAATTTCAAATGCAGTAAGTCGAGTGAGCGCCATCAAAGCGGTTCGCCACGCGATGGTTTACCTGCAACAAAACATAGGCATTAAACAAAACTTGGTGATGGATGGTCGCGATATCGGCACCACCGTATTCCCCAAGGCACAGTTAAAAATATTCATGACCGCCCACCCGATGATCAGGGCGCAGAGGAGATACAAAGAGTTACTCGAAAACGGTAAGAACGTACCATTAGATGAGGTGATGGCGAATCTTAACATGCGAGATTATGAAGATACGCATAGGG
>JBKCCA010000251.1:0-2361 GCA_046305595.1 bacterium | reverse complement strand
GCATGGAATTATCCTTATCAAATTTCTCTAGCACCTGTAATTGCTGCTATAGCAGCGGGTAATACTGTAATATTAAAACCTAGCGAATTGAGTAGTAATACGAGTGCTGCCCTTGCAAAAATCATCAACGAAAATTTTGATACCGGATTTCTTCAGGTAGTAGAAGGTGACAGAGAAGTAACATCCGAATTATTAAAATATAAATTCGATAAAATATTTTTCACAGGTAGTGTGAACGTGGGTAAAATAATCTATGCTGCCGCAGCGAAACACCTTACCCCTGTTACCCTTGAACTAGGTGGAAAAAGTCCGGCTATCATCACCGAATCAGCCAACATAAAATTATCAGCAAAGAGATTGGTATGGTCTAAATTTTTAAACGCCGGACAAACTTGTATTGCACCTGATTATTTGATGATTCATAAATCAATTAAAAAGGAGTACTTGAATGCATTGGTTGAAGAAATTAAAAAAGCTGACTATAAAATTGAAAATGATAACTATGTGCAAATTATTAACGACAGCCATCTAAATAGATTAAACAAATTAATAGATCAAGATAAGATTTATTATGGTGGTAAGATAGATACACAAAACAGAATCATAGAACCTACGATTTTAGAAAATGTAAACTTCGATGACGAAGTAATGAAAGATGAAATCTTCGGTCCGATTTTACCCGTCATAGAATACGAAGATCTAAATGATGCAATAGCAAAAATTAAATCCAAAGCGAAGCCATTATCACTTTATGTTTATACTACGAATGAATCACAAAAAAATAAAATTTTAGAAGAGATATCATTTGGAGGTGGCTGTGTGAACGATAGTGTGATGCACATAAGTAATTCGAATTTACCATTTGGAGGTGTTGGAGATAGTGGTATTGGCTCATATCATTCAGAGGCAGGCTTTAGAGCATTCTCGCATTATAAAGGTGTACTTGAAAAATACAATTGGTTCGAAAGCAGTATTAAATACAGTCCGTATACTAAATCAAAATTCAACCTCATTAAAAAATTACTTCCATTTATATAATGCCATATGATAAATCTCCAGAATATTCAAACAGAAGTAGATGCAAGTTTTCTTTATGCTTATTTAGCTACAAAAGAAGAGAATGAATTAAGTGCGAAAATATTCAAAGAGATGAGTGCGATAGAAGCTGGGCATGCTAAGGCATTTCTGTTAAAAAACGGAATGAATTTAAGTCAGATGCCAAAGCCATCGTGGAGAGCAAAAACTATAGTAAGATTAGGGAAAATCTTGGGAAATGATTTTATACTTGGCATTTTACTCGATACTGAAAAAAAGCTAGCAACATCTGTATTAAATGCTAGAAAAATTACAAATACTCGCGACTCCCTCTCTGATGTTGCACATGTTACCATTTTAAAAAATATTTTAGAAAAAGATTCAAGTTTTGAAGGCAATAGTATAACTCGTTTTGAAAAAAGACATCGCTCTATTGGTGGCAATGCATTAAGAGCAGCGGTCTTAGGCGGTAATGATGGCTTAGTTTCTAATTTTAGTTTAGTGATGGGAATAGCGGGGGCATCGAGCGGACAAAAAGAAGTTTTACTTACAGGTTTAGCCGGCTTATTAGCTGGTGCATTATCGATGTCATTAGGTGAATGGATTTCAGTAAAAAGCTCTCAAGAGCTATTTGAAAACCAAATGGAATTAGAAAAGGAAGAACTCGAAAACAATCCAGATGGTGAAGAAAAAGAACTTGCATTAATATACATGTCTAAAGGAATTTCTGAACAAGAGTCCGCAAGAATGGCATCTGAAATCATAAAAGATAAAGACAAAGCACATGAAGTATTAGTGAAAGAAGAATTAGGCATAAATGCTGAAGACCTAAAAGGTTCAGCTATGGAAGCTGCGATAACTTCCTTTATTTTATTTGCTATAGGTGCAATATTACCTGTTATCCCGTTTTTCTTCACAGGTGGTAACAATGCAATTATGATTAGTGCAGCTTTTAGTACAATCGGATTGTTTATTATAGGTGCTGCTATTACTTTGTTTACAGGCAAAAATGTTTGGTATTCGGGGATAAGACAAGTGTTATTCGGACTTGCAGCTGCAACAATTTCATTTATGATTGGCAAGTTAATAGGTGTAAGTATAATTGGATAGTTTCATTTAATATGTATATCTTCGTATATGAATTATTCTAGAATCTACCGCATCATGCATTGGTCAATTGCGATATGTATGATTTTATTACTCTTTACAATCTTCTTAAGATTAACCTGGTTAAATAAAAATAATGTATCAGATATTATTCAAGAATATTTAAAAAGTATTAATGTTTCATTAACAGAAGATCAAAGTATTTTATTAGCAAAAAAA
>JBKCCA010000250.1:0-3753 GCA_046305595.1 bacterium | reverse complement strand
AAACAAAAAAAAGCTATTCGAAATTGAATTGCTTTTTTTATGCTCATTTATTTTCTTGAACATACAACACAGAGAGTGCTGCACAAAACATAAATATACCAGCCAATACAATTGCATAAATTGCATTGTTCTCATAAATTGAACTAACAATCGGACCACCAATTACTCCATTCACAATTTGAGGAATCGTAATAAAGAAATTAAAGATACCCATATACACGCCCATTTTTCCTGAAGGTATATTACCAGCAAGAATAGCATAAGGCATTGCTAAAATAGATGCCCATGCAAAGCCTACACCAATCATCGATAAAATTAAATCAGTTTTATCATTCGCAAAATACATACTAATCAAACCAACACCTCCAGCTATCAATGAGAAAGCATGTGTTTTTTTCTTACCCAAGATTGAAGCAATTTTTGGTAGCATCAATGCATATATTGCCGACACTCCATTATACACTCCGAAAATTATGCCTGTCCAGTTTTGTGCATCTCTAAACTCATCACTACTCGTATCATCAATCGACAAACCATATACATGGTGAGCAATAGCAGGAGTTGTAAATACCCACATACTAAATAAAGCAAACCAACTAAAGAATTGTACTAAGCCCAACTGACGCATCGTTCTTGGCATCTTTTTAAAATCTGTAAGGATGTCAGAAAACTTTGCTTTTTCGTGCTCTACTTTACCATGATATAATTCATATTCAGCAGGTGCATATTCTTTAGAAAACAATACTGTTATTAAAATGCAAAAAAGAAATACTGCAGCACCTACATAAAATGAATATGTTACGTTATCGGCAACCATGCCTTGTGGAGCAGATGATGAAACTCCAAAATAATTAAACATAATATATGGCAACCAAGAACCAATAACAGCTCCAATACCAATCAAAAATGTTTGTATAGAAAAACCAAGTGTACTTTGTTTTTCAGACAAGTTATCAGCAACCAAAGCTCTAAATGGTTCCATCGCAATATTGATACTTGCATCCATCACCATTAACATACCAGCTCCAATTAATAATGCTGATTTAGCTTGAAAAAAATTAGCTGAATTAGGCAAGAACAATAATGCTAAACAACATAAAATTGTTCCAACCATTATATAAGGTTTTCTTCTACCAAACCTACCCCAGGTTTTATCACTATAATAACCAATAATTGGTTGTACAATCATGCCTGTTAAAGGTGCTACTAACCAAAACCACGATAGTTGCTCAACATGTGCGCCATAGTTTTGTAATATACCACTCGCATTACCATTTTGTAATGCAAAGCCAAATTGTATTCCCATGAAACCAAAGCTCATGTAGAATATTTGCAATAAACTTAATCGGGGTTTTTCGAGAAGTTTCATATTTATTATTTATAGTAAATAACATAGGAATTTGGTACCATCACAATCGACTTTTTATTTAAAGTTTGTTTAGCATTACTACTTGATTTGTATTTTTTAAACTTAGAAACTTTAAATTTATTCAAGTTAAAAGTAGCGGGTTTATCACTAAAATTAATTAGTACATATGCTTCGCTTTTTATAGCTTGTCTCTTATATACTAATACAGAATTAGCATCTCCTTCTAGCATATTAACTTTAATATCATTTAAATTAATATCGCCCGAATTGCTTGCAAATGCCGGAATAGTATTTCTTAAATTTGTTATGTTTTGATACCATTGAGTTCTACTATCATTCGACCATTCTGTTGATGTTATCGGATCTTTATCAAAAAAGCTAAGTCTACGATTCAATGCAACTTCTTCACCAGTATAAATTAATGGTAAAGCTTGTGGTAGTGTATAAACCATTACTCCTACTTGTTGCCAATTGTTACCATATTTTTCATCTACAGTTCCATTCCAAGAATTCTCATCATGATTAGTTAAAAAATATAACTTATGCATTTGACTAGGAAACTTAGAGTAATTTGTTTTCAACTCAGATTTTAACTGCTCTAATGTTTTCTTACCGTTTACATAATCTGATGTCACTCCCATAAAGTTCCATCCGTATGAAGCATTAAAAGCTGTATTAAAATATGCATCTGGGGTTGGAGTAATGTCAGCATTCCATTCCATCTCTGCTAACATATACATAGGTTTAATTTTTTCTAATTCAGTTCTTGCTTCAACCCAAAAATCTAATGGTACTAAAAAGGCAACATCACATCTAAATCCATCAATATCGTAAACCTTTACCCAATGCTGCATTGCTTTTATCATTTCAGTTCTCATATCACGATTGCTGTAATCTAATTTTGCGACATCTGTCCAGTCATACTGAGTTACAATTTCCCCCTCCTTATTTTTTACATACCAATCTGGGTGATCAGTTAACCATTGATTATCCCATGATGAATGATTAGCTACCCAATCAATGATAACTTTCATTTTTAATGCATGAGCCTTTTCAACAAGTCTTTTAAAATCTTCTTCTGTTCCAAATTCTTCTGATATGGCAAAATAATCTTTAACGCTATAATAACTACCTAATGAGCCCTTTCTATTTGCAACTCCAATTGGATGTAAAGGCATAAACCACAACACATCTACACCTAGATTTTGTAGGCGAGGTAATTCCTCTATAAATTCCTTTATTCTGCCCTCTGGAGAATACTGTCTTAAGTTTACTTCGTAAACTACTGCATTCTTAGACCAATCAGGTTGCACGTATTGTGCATTTACATCTTTAACGTTTACTATTGTTATCAACAATAACAATAGACACAAAATACTTTTCTTATTCATATCTAATTATTTCAAAATCATTATTTGACATATCTAATATAAGCTCTTCTTCGACTTGTTTTGTTGTATGATTAAAATATGTCTTTGCAGTTCTATTTTCTTTAGATTTAACTTTAACTCTATTTGCTGATTTAGAAAACACTATAATAGATTTTTTCCCGAAATAAGTTCTTTCAAAAGCTAAACTTCCTTCAGAGCTATTAAGGATTTTAAAATCACCATATATCATTTCTAAATTATTATTTCTGATGCTTGCTAATTGTTGTACTATTTCTTTTAAAGCCAATTCATCAGCATTTAGATTTTCGAATTTCATCATCCTTCTATTATCCGGATCATTTGCCCCTGGCAATCCGATTTCATCTCCATAGTAAACTACAGGAATTCCAGGAATGCTGAAGTTAAATGCATGGAGTTGTGCTAATCTTTGAAAGCCTTGATCCCCCTGGTGTTGAATATCTCTCGTCCAACCTGCTAATTTCGTATCCTCATCTAATCTCACTGTACCTTCAGCTAATGATATAAATCTTGGCTTATCTTGATTTCCACTTATATTTCCCATTAAATGATGATGCCCATAGTAATGAAAACTTTGACCAATAGCTGTTTTTAAATACTCAAAATCTTTTCTATCATCTCTTGCATCATATGCGAATGCTGCAATACTTGCATCATACAAATTGAAATCAAATTGCGCATCCATTTGACCTGAATTTACATACGATCCGATTAATTCATTACTGCCATACGTTTCACCAATTTGATAAAATGTCTTACCATTTTTATTTCTTTCATTTCTAATTTTTTGAGTTAATGTTCTCCAAAAAATTTCTGGAACATGTTTACTTGCATCATGTCTAAATCCATCAATATCAAAATTTCTAACCCAAAACATTACTGAATCTGAAATCACTGAATTTACTTCTGGCTTCGCAAAATCTAGAGTTGGTAAAAATGTATCAAACCATGTAGTAATCCTATACTCGTCCCATC
>JBKCCA010000249.1:0-1020 GCA_046305595.1 bacterium | reverse complement strand
ATAGAAAATTAGCTGAGTTTGATTTAAGGGGAATACCATCAATGCCTGCTGGATTACCGAAGGTAGATATTAACTTTATTTTGAATGCTGATGGTATCTTAAAAGTTCAAGCGATTGAATTAAGATCAGGTGTAAAGCAAGAAGTAGAGGTGAAGCCAACATACGGATTAACAGATGATGAAGTAGAGCGTATGTTATTAGATTCTATTGCGCATGCTAAAGAAGATATCGATCATCGTATGTTGATAGAAGCTAGAACTGAAGGTGAACAAATGGTCTATACTGCAGAAAACTTTTTGAAGAAACATGCAGAATATTTAGAGATACATGAGATTGCTGAAACACAATCGTTCATTGATAAATTAAAATCAGCACTTACAACAGTAGATAAAAATAATATATTAAATGCAGTAGATGCATTGAATGAATACACAAGACCTTTCGCTGAAAGAGTAATGGATATGGCTGTTTCGCAAGCTATGAAGGGTAAAAAAATTGACGAATAATATGAAAAGCATACAAGTTAAAATTGCATCTGATGTAGTTTGCCCATGGTGTTTAATTGGCAAAAGAGAATTAGAAAAAGCTATTGCTGAATTAAAATCTGAATATCATTTCGAACTACAATTCTTGCCTTTTGAATTAGCACCAGATATGCCTCTTGAAGGAGAAGATTTCAAAACTCATATCTCTAATAAGTTTGGTGATTTCGAAATGTTCTTGCAAAGAACTCAAATGTTAATCGATAGAGGAGCCGCTATTGGTATCGATTTCAATATGCGTGAAATGCCAAAAACTCCGAATACATTTTTAATGCATCGTATTATACAGTTCGCTTATCAATCGGGCTTACAAGCAGTAGTGAAAGAAGCATATATGTCTGCTTATTTTATTGAAAGAATTGATTTAACTGATTTAGAAACAGTAGTGAGTATTGCGGTGAAATGCGGATTAGATGAGGAGCATGTACGTACATTAGTTGCTTCACAAGAAGGTGTGGCAGAAATCAAAGAATTGCAA
>JBKCCA010000248.1:0-1006 GCA_046305595.1 bacterium | reverse complement strand
GTATTATTTCAGATACTAATCTAAAAACATTAAAGAAAAATAAGTCTATAAAAGAATATATAACCTTTTATACTAGCAACTATAAATAATTATGTCGAACACTAATAGTAATTACATTAAGACGTTTTGGAAAATTATTGCTTTCGGGACATTGTTTGCCATTTTGTTTATTAGTTCAATTGGCTTTGGCTTGTTTGGCGAATTACCCACATTCAGAGATCTAGAGAATCCTAAAAGCAATTTAGCTTCTGAAGTATTATCTACTGATGGTAAGGTGCTTGGTTCTTATTTCATTCAAAATAGATCAAATGCAAAATTCAATGAGTTATCACCAAATTTAATTAATGCATTAATAGCAACTGAAGATATTCGCTTTTACGAACATTCTGGTATTGATTTAAAAGGTACCTTCGCAATCATATTTTATAGCATGATTGGTAAAAAGAGAGGATCTAGTACTATCACACAGCAGTTAGCAAAGAATTTATTTCCGCGTAAAAAACAAACCATCTTAAATATTGGTGTCATTAAAATGAAAGAATGGCTAACCGCTATTAAAATTGAACGTAATTATACCAAAGAAGAAATCATCACTATGTATTTTAATACTGTTGATTTTGGAAGTAATTCATACGGTATCAAAACAGCAGCAAATACATATTTCAATAAAACACCAAAAGATTTAAGTATCGATGAAGCAGCATTACTAGTTGGTATTTTGAAAGGTACTACCGTTTACTCACCTATTAGAAATCCTGAACGCGCAAAAGCTCGCAGAAATGTTGTACTAGCTCAGATGGAAAAATATAAGTACATCACGGAAGATGAATTAATAGAAGCTCAAGAAAATGAATTGAATTTAAAGTTTACGAGTAATGATCACAACCTCGGACTTGCAACATACTTCAGAGAGTACTTAAGACTTGAGTTAAGTAAATGGTGTGAAGAAAATAAAAAAGCAGATGGTACTGAATATGATTTATATCGCGACGGATTAAAAATATAT
>JBKCCA010000247.1:0-1631 GCA_046305595.1 bacterium | reverse complement strand
GGTTCACATTTATTGTCTAGCATAATAAATGATATACCTAATGAACATCATTATTTGTATTTACATGCGCAACTAACAGCCATGGGTTTGTATTCAAAATACAATTTCAAGGCTGAAGGTGAAAAGTTTGAAGAAGCAGGTATACAACATTTTAAAATGGTATTGAAACGATAAATGAATCTTTTGCGAAAATTTATTTTTATTATTCAGTTAATATTTTTCTCAGTAATTGGCTTTGCTCAAGAGACCATTGTACGAGGAAGAATTACCGATGTAAACACTAATGAAGCTATACCTTTTGCCAATGTTAAGTTTAAAGGTATAACAACAGGGGCGAGTGCAGACTTCGATGGATATTATATAATTCGTACTAATTCTAAAGTTGATTCTATAACTGCGAACTATTTAGGATATAAGTCTAGAACTAAAAGAGTAAAATCTAACCAATCACAGACCATAGATTTTCAATTAAAGTCTACCAGTGTAGGTATAAAAGAAGTAGTAGTAGAGGCTGGAGTAAATCCTGCAATACAAGTCATCAAAGACGCACAAAAGAGGCGCGACCTAAATAATAAAAGTAGTTTGCCTGCTTATCAATATGAGAACTATTCTAAAATTCAAATTGATGTCGACAATATTTCTGACAAGGTGCGAAGTAAAAAAATATGAAAGCCAGTTACTTCTTTATTCGATAGTTTAGATGTATTAGCTGGTGAAGACGGACATGCGAATTTGCCGGTATTTTATTCAGAGAATATTTCTGATGTATATTATACTAGTGAACCTAATCGTAAGAAAAAAGAAATTATTAAAGCTTCAAAGCTTACAGCAGTTGGTATACAAGATGGTATACTTACCTCACAGTTCACAGGCTCTTCATTCGAAGAATACAATTTCAATCAGAATAAATTATTGATTTTTGAAAAAGAATTTTTATCACCTATCTCTGATAATTCATTATTCTTTTATGATTTTTTCATCACCGATACGCTGTATTTAAATAATTTCAGATGTTTTCAAATTAAAGTAAGACCAAAGAATAATAGAGATTTATTGTTTACTGGTTTCATCTGGATTACCGATTCTACATGGGCATTAAAGCAGGTGAATTTAGAAATACCGAAGTCTGTAAACATTAACTTTATTGAACGAGTTCAGGTACAACAAGAGTTAGAGCCTACTACTGCTGGTGCATGGCTAACCATGAAATCAAGAGTAGTGGTTGACTTTGCAGATATCAGCAAAAATACAGTAGGTATGCTTGCGAAAATTTACAATTCGATTAAAGATGTAAAAGTAAATGAACCCAAAGAGCAGAAGTTTTATGACGCTCCCATCCGCCTAACAAAAGAAGCATTAACAAGAGATACAGCATACTGGAATAAATATAGACATGAGAAATTAACTTCTACTGATATCAATGTGTTTAGTATGATCGATACTATTCGTAATATACCAAGAGTAAAAGTAGCAGTGAATACTTTTTATACTGTAGTATCAGGTCATTACACTGTTAACAAAATTGATATAGGTCCGTACCCGAATTTGATTGCCTTTAACAATATTGAAGGTTACAAGTTTAGAATAGGTGCGAGAACAAATATAAATTTCAGTAATGAATGGATCTATAG
>JBKCCA010000246.1:0-1188 GCA_046305595.1 bacterium | reverse complement strand
GTACTAGAAAGATGGTATAAAGCAGTGATTCCATTGCTAAAAAATTATTATGGTACAGGTGGTGATTTAAACGTTGATGAAATACATGAAGTAATTCCAATGACTGAGGCATGCGGATTATGGCATCCACAAGAAGGGGTAATCAACGGACATTTTAAGGCACATGAGAATGAGAAGATTCAACAAATCGGACAATTAAGATATGGTGTTTCAAAAGTATTAGATGATGAGAAGTACTCTCCTTCATTAGAAAGAAAATATGTAGTTGCTGATATGATTACTGGTTATGGTGTATCAGAATCGGTTCGTCATTATTATTCAGTTTATGGTGGAGAAATAAAAGGTAAAAGAGTAATTGTTCAGGGTTTTGGAAATGTAGGTGCAGCAGCAGCATTTTATTTAACACAAGCAGGAGCAAAAGTAGTGGGTATAATAGACAGAGTAGGTGGATTGATAAATACAGATGGTTACACATTTGAAGAAATAAAAAAATTATTCATCGAAAGAAATAATAACACATTAGTAAGTGAAAAATTAATTTCTTTTGAAGAAGTAAATTTAAAGATTTGGGATTTAAATGCTGAGATATTTATTCCTGCTGCAGCATCGAGATTAGTTACGAAAGATCAAGTTGAACGAATGAAGAATGCAGGCATGGAAGTAATTGCATGTGGTGCTAATGTACCATTTGCTGATCCAGAAATTTTCTTTGGTCCAACTGGCGAATATGCTGATGACAATTTAAGTATAATACCTGATTTTATTTCTAACTGTGGTATGGCAAGAGTGTTTGCATACCTAATGAATAAAGGTGTTAGCATGACAGATGATGCAATTTTTTCTGATACTTCAACCATCATTAAAAATGCAATAGTTAAATCACATCAAAAAAATAATTCTAAAATATATATAGCAAAAACATCTTTTGAAATTGCATTAAATCAATTAGTATAATGAATATTGCAGCAGAGTTTTTAACTAAAATTTATTTCGGAAATACTATAGAACAGTACATTTGGTTTATAGGTATTTTATTATTTAGCTTTTTATTTTTAAGATTTATTTCTAAGATATTAAGTCGTTTATTATTTAAATTATTTAAAAAATTTGCATCAGAGGTTAAGGGAGAAAAATTTGTTGAATTACTTTTAAAGCCGGTAGAATTATTACTAATAGTAAGTATAATTT
>JBKCCA010000245.1:0-1124 GCA_046305595.1 bacterium | reverse complement strand
ACTATACTCGCATTAGCGATGATGGCAAATATTTAATGCCTAGAGAATGGGGTCGTGATCCTTTCTACACATTCATGTCAAGAGAGCGTAACGAAGGTTTAGCAGATGTACATGCTATAACGTTTAATCATAAAACAGATATAATTAATAATAAATTATCGAGTGATTGGGGATTGGGATATTATGATTTACCAGATGTGAAAGAGTATGCAAAAAACAAATATGGCTTACCAAGTTATATTCAATTGAACATAGATTTGAAATATAAATTTGATAAATTTTTAGAGGGGTTGACTTTAGATTTTATTTATGTTCAGAAATTTAAGTATGCGAATAATTACAATAACGACAAATACGTAATAAATAAAGTAGATTTAACACTTTTTAATATAATTGCAAACTACAGATTCTAAGTTCACACAATATGAAAGTTTATGGTATCAAAAACTGCGAGACAGTAAAGAAAGCATTGAATGCACTAGATGCAAAAGGTATTAATTATGAATTTCATGATTATAAAAAGTTAGGTGTTGAGGCTAGCAAGATTCAAGAATGGTTAAAGAAAGCTGATTTATCTGCTTTAGTGAATAAAAAGGGAACCACCTTCAAGAAATTAGATGAAAATGCCAAAGCAGCCCTTGAAAATGCTAAAACAGCTATTCCTGTAATGATAGCTAATACTTCGGTTATCAAAAGACCCATTTTAGAATATAAAAAAGAGCTACTAGTCGGATTTGACGCTACTCTTTATGATCAGGTGACTAGTAACTAGTCACTAGTAACTAAATTTAGTTCAAATTGAAATTCATATAACCAACCTTAATTCAGCCCCGTACAAGACCACAACAACAACAATCAAAAGTTGGGGCTCATTAAAAAGAAATTATTAGCAACAACTATAATATTCTCATTTCTGTTAATATTATTCCAAGCCTTCAACTGCTACTAATTTTGTAGCGAACACCAATTAACATTCTTCTACCTTGCATAGGAGCATAACCATAAGTAGTATCGAAAGTGTAGTTATTAGGGTTGTTTATATTAACTTGTTTATCGAAGGGGTCAAAACTTCTCATCAAGGGATTGCTAGGTAAAAAATCAAAAATATTTTTCATCGCAACATA
>JBKCCA010000244.1:0-14871 GCA_046305595.1 bacterium | reverse complement strand
GTTATTAAGTAATTGAGTTATTAAGTTATTTAGGTATGTTGTATACCCAAATAACTTAATTCCCTAATTTCTTAGTAACTTAATTTCTTAACAACTTAAATATTAAATTTCAAAATCAATATCAACACCCGAACCAGTAGATCCATTGAACTCTTCGTATCTTCTCTCTACTACTTCTTGATTTGCTTTGATATAATCAACTGTGTCTTTTAAGCCTTCTACAAACTTTTCGAAATCTTCTTTATATAGGAAAATCTTATGCTTTACGAACACGCCATCTTCCATTCTTTTCTTACTCTCGGTGATTGTGATGTAGTAATCGTTACTTCTGGTTGACTTCACATCAAAAAAATAAGTACGCTTTCCAGCTCTTACTTTTTTTGAATACACCTCTTCTCTGTCTTTATTATCAAATTCTCCCATGTTTTATTATATATTTATGCAGTAAATAAAAGTATTTAATTCCAAACTTCCAAACGTTGTTTTATTCACATTTCTACATTTTAAGCGCTTATACAACCTTTTCTTCTTCTAAGAGTTGTTTTTGATACAATTCTGCATAGGCTCCGTTTAATTTCATAAGCTCTTCATGATTACCACTTTCTACGATCTCTCCAGCATCTAAGAACAATATTTTATTAGCGTTTCTTATCGTTGATACTCTGTGTGAGATGATTATACTCGTTCTGTTTTTCATGATCTCATTCAATGATTTTAAGATGAGCTCTTCGGTCTTGGTATCTACTGCCGATAAAGCATCGTCGAATACCATAATCTTCGGATTCATAATGATCGCTCTAGCAATTGAAACTCTTTGTTTTTGTCCGCCCGATAATGTTATACCTCTCTCACCAACTCTTGTTTCAAAGCCTTCATTGAACTGCATGATATTATCATATATCGCTGCTTGCTTGGCCACCTTTACAACCTCTTCGAAATCTTTCTCGTCTTTACCAAAGGCTATATTATTTTTGATGCTATCTGAAAACAAGAATACCTCTTGTGGTACCAAGGCAATCTGTTTTCTGAAATTATATAAATTTAAAGTCTTGATGTTTTGATCATCTAAGCTGATTGCTCCTTCATCTACATCGTACATTCTGAATAATAAATTCGCCAATGTTGACTTGCCTGATCCGGTTTTACCAATGATCGCCAATGTTTCATTTGGCATCACTTCAAAGCTCATATTCTTAATAGCTTTGATACCTGTATCGGGGTAGGTGAAGCTTACATTTTTGAAGGT
This sequence comes from bacterium, assembly GCA_046305595.1. Classification (GTDB taxonomy): domain Bacteria; phylum Bacteroidota; class Bacteroidia; order Sphingobacteriales; family Sphingobacteriaceae; genus JAEYZM01. The sequence continues at coordinate 13,625 of JBKCCA010000244.1, read as the reverse complement.
TATTTTTCCGTTTAATTCTTTCGAAATGGCAACAGTTTCATTTCTTATTTCAGGCTCTGTTTCTAAAAATTCATTGATTCGTTTTTGTGATGCCGCAGCTCTTTGAACTAATGAAGTTACCCAGCCTACGGATGCTACGGGCCATGTTAACATATTCACGTACACAATAAACTCTGCAATATTACCAGCTGTTATCGATCCATTAATTACTTCTTGTCCGCCGATATAAACCGTCAATATCGTACTTATACCCACCAATGCTAATACTGTAGGGAAGAACACAGCTTGTACATTTACCAAGGCCATTGACTTATCTCTATAGGTCTCGGCATCTTTATGAAAACCTTTTTGAATTTCAGCTTCACGCACGAATGATTTGATCACTCTAATACCTGAAAAACTTTCTTGTATGGTATTACTCAATGTTGATAGCTGAGCTTGTATATCTTCTGATTTTTGATTGATTAAATTTTGAACAAAATAAATTGCTAAAAACAATAATGGCAAAGGTAATACAGCATAAAATGTCAGCTTTGCATTGACACTAATCATGGTGCTGATTACTAAAATAAATAATACTATTAAGTTGAGGGTGTACATGATCGCCGGACCTATATACATTCTTACACGGCTGACGTCTTCACTTACACGATTCATTAAATCGCCTGTATTATTTTTTCTGTAGAAGGAGAGATTAAGAATTTGATAATGTTCATAAATTTCATTCTTCATATCATACTCTACTAATCTCGACATCACGATAATAGTTTGGCGCATGAAGAACATAAATATTCCTTTTATGACGGCGACCAAAAACACTATACATCCGAAGAATAAAACAATAGAAATAAATACCTGATAATAGCTCGATTGACGTGAAAAACCTTCAAGCGATTGATAGATAGTCACTTGTTCTTTTACCAGGTCAAATGCTAAACGAATTACTTGTGCCGGAAACACCCCAAACCAGTTAGAAAGTGTGATAAACAATACGCCTAAAAGTAGCCTGTATTTGTATCTCCAGAGGTATTTATTAATAGATTTCAGTTCCTTCATGCTTGTTTTTAATCCTATTTAATTTGCCAATCCAAAAAAATACCTACTTTTGCTAGCCTTAATTCAATTATTTAACAAAAATATAAATCGAATGTCAGATATTTTAGGAGATTTCTCAGTCTTTAATCAAATGGCAGAGAATGACCACCAAAAAGTGGTTTACTGTTATGACAAAGCTACGGGTTTAAAAGCAATTGTAGCGATTCATGATACTACATTAGGTCCGGCACTTGGCGGTACCCGTATGTGGAACTACAAAACAGAAGGGGAAGCGTTGAACGATGTACTTCGTTTATCGCGTGGAATGACATATAAGGCGGCGATCACCGGATTAAATTTAGGTGGTGGTAAAGCGGTTATTATTGGAGATTCAAAGAAAGATAAGTCAGAAGCGATGATGCGCCGTTATGGTAAATGCATCGAAAATCTGAACGGTGAATACATCACTGCTGAAGATGTAGGTACAAGTCCGAAAGACATGGAATACATCAAAATGGAAACTAACCACGTGGCAGGTATACCTGAGTCATTAGGCGGATTAGGAGATCCATCACCAGTGACAGCATACGGAGTTTACATGGGTATGAAGGCATGTGCACAAAGCTTATGGGGTAACGATAGTTTATCAGGTAAGGTTGTTGCGGTGCAAGGTGTAGGCCACGTAGGTGAAAATTTAGTAAAGCATTTAAGATCTGAGAACGCAAAAGTTTATATCTCTGATATCAACGAAGAGCGTTTAGCAGAAATATCAAAGAAGTACGGTGCAGAAGTTGTTGCCAATAATTCTTTATATGATTTAGACATTGATGTATACGCGCCATGTGCATTAGGTGCAACGGTGAATTCAGATACATTAGCAAAATTGAAATGTGCAATCATCGCTGGTGCTGCAAACAATCAATTAGCAGATGAAAAAGTTCATGGTAGAATGGTGATGGAAAAAGGAATTTTATATGCTCCTGATTTCTTGATCAATGCCGGTGGATTAATTAATGTTTATTCAGAGTTAATGGGTTATAGTGCTAAGCGTGCAATGGAAAAAACAGAACACATTTACGAAGTAACTTTAGAGATCTTGAAAAAGTCTCGTGAAGAAAACATTCCTACATACGAAGCAGCAAATAGAATTGCTGAGAAACGTATAGAAGATATCAGAAGAGTTAAAGCTGGTTATTAATAATATTTAAAATACTTGGGGTTGTTTATTCAACCCTTTATTCGTTCTTTATGCTAAATCGTCGTCACCTTAGAATCAAAGCGTTTCAAACTGTATACGCTTATCAACAAGCAGAATTAAAAGACCGTAAGTCTTTTGAAAAAATATTACTTGATTCTGTAATTTCTGTGCATCATGCCTACATACAATCACTTGCATTGTTAGTAGAATTAAGTGAGTTCGAAGAAATGGATGTTACCGATAGATCATCTAAACACTTACCTACAGATGATGATTTAAATGCCAAAGCAGTACTCTCAGAAAATTTATTCATTAAAACATTAAAGAAAGATCAATCGTATTTAAACCTAGTAAAAAAATACAAGGTTTCTTGGAGCGATGAGTCTGTATTACTTAGAGAGATTTATAATAAAATTAAGTCGGATGATGCGTATAGAAGCTACGCTGCTCTTACTGAAAAATCTATCGCTCAAGAGAGAGATTGCATTACAAATCTTTTCAAAACTATATTGTTTGTTGACGCTTTGTTAGAACAATATTATGAAGAGAAATACATTAATTGGCCAGTTGATAAACAATCGGTCGATGGTATGGTTCTTAAAACATTGAGAGCATTTAAAGAAGATGCAGCTGATAAGGTTGATATATTACCTATTACAGCAAATTGGGACGATGATGAGGAGTTTGTGACAGATTTGTTCAATAAAACAATTTTGTATGCAGATGACTACGGACAGTTAATTGCTGATAAAACGCAGAATTGGGAAGTAGATAGAATTGCCTTGGTAGATGTAATTTTGATGAAGATGGCAATCGCTGAATTAATTCATTTTAAATCTATACCAACAAAGGTAAGTATGAACGAGTATATAGATATTTCTAAAGAGTTCAGTACGCCAAAGAGTAAGGGATTTATTAATGGTATTTTAGATAAAATATTGATAGAATTAAAAGAAAAAGGCGAAATTAGTAAAATTGGTAGAGGACTAATGGAATAATTATATATGAAAAAAACAGGATTGTATTTTTTAAGCATAATGTTGATTACATCAATGTTTGCATGTAATTCAGAACCTAAATCTAATAACATTAGTGTAGAGGTGCCCTTAACAGAAGATGGAAAAGTGGATGAGACAAAATTGCCAAAGTTTGAGTTTGCATCTGAGTCATATGATTTCGGAAAAATCAAACAAGGTGAAAAGGTTAAATTCTCTTTCAAATTTAAAAACACAGGATCTACACCTTTAATCATTTCGTCAGCATCAGCAAGTTGCGGTTGTACAGTGCCTTCATATCCTGAAGACCCTATTGCACCCGGAGCTGAAGCTCTTATTGATGTAGAGTTTGATAGTAATGGCAAAATGGGTATGCAAACAAAAACAGTTACATTAGTAGCTAATACAATACCTAATACCAAAGTACTATACCTTAGAGGAGAGATATTACCATAAATTTAAAAAATAAAAAAAGAAATAATGTTGAACACACTTTTAATGGCACCTCAAGCAGGCGCTTCACAAAATCCGATTATGAGCTTTTTACCACTTATCTTAATTGCTGTGGTATTCTATTTTTTCATGATCAGACCTCAAACTAAAAAGATGAAAGACCAAAAGAACTTCATCGAAAATATTAAGAAAGGCGATAAGATTGTAACTGTAGGTGGTATTCATGGTAAGATCGCTGAAATTAACGACGATACTTTCATCATGGAGATTGAAGGCGGTGTGAAAATGAAAATTGATAGAGTATCAGTTTCATTAGATGCATCGAAGAGATTGAATGATAATAAATAACTATCTACTTTATTGGCGAAAGCTTCTACAAGAATTAGGTAGAAAAAAACTTAGAAAACGAATTCTAATATTTTTTCTATGCATATTTCTTGCAGGAGCTTTTTGGGTTTTAAACATCCTAGGAAAATCATATAGATTTGAGATCGAGACTAATATTAATTTCGATAATCTACCCGAAGATAAAGCACTCAGTTTAGAACAAGCACCTATTGTAACCTTCACTGTAGAAGGGACTGGCTGGAATTTCATTCGTTCGAAAATGCAGTTTTTGAAAGATACCTTAACGGTTGATCTGCGAAAATTTAATAGTCGAGATGAACTTGATTTAAACAAAGCACTCATAGATTTTGAACAGCAGTGGGAGAGTAAGTTGAAGATCATGAATGTTTATCCCTCGAAAATAATTTTCAATCTTGAACAGAAAAAGATTAGGAAAGTACCTATAAAACTTCAAGCCAATATTACCTATAAAGAGAATTATAATATCTCTAAAGAAATAAAAATTTACCCCGATAGCATATACATTAAAGGTCCGGTTGAAATTATTCGTAAGATAAATTACATAGAAACTAAGCCTTTGGTATTGACAAATCTAGATAGAGCTTTACTACAAAATGTAAAGATTCATATCGATAAATACCCCAATGTAGTTTTTTCAAATTCAGAGGTAAAAGTCGACTTGCCTGTTGAGCAGTTCACCGAAAATGTAATTGAACTACCTATTAATATTAAGTCAGATGATGCTAGTTCTAACATGTTGCTTTTCCCTTCTGTTTGCAAGGTGAAATTTAAAGTAGCTATGTCGCAATACCCAAAAATTATGTCACAATCATTTAGAGTGTTTGCAGAGAAAAATGAAAAGCTTACGAATAGATTGGCATTACGTTTAGTTTCTCAACCTGCACATGTTAAAGACATTGAGATAATACCCGAGACTGTTGAATACATAATTATACAGAAATGATAAGAGTAGGAATTACAGGTGGTATAGGCACTGGTAAAAGTACTGTATGTAAAATATTTGCTAGCATGGGCATACCTGTGTTAGATGCTGATTCTCTAGCGAAAAACATTGCCGAAATAGATCAACATGTAAAGCAACAAATACTCGAAGTTTTTGGTGCAGAGAGTTATGATGATCAAGATAAGTATAATAGAAAATTCATTGCTTCTATCGTATTTAACGATGCAGAGAAATTAAAAATGTTGAATAATATAATTCACCCCGCTGTGATAGATTATTCGAACAATTGGGCTGAACAACACCTCGATAAAAAGTATGTGGTTAAAGAAGCTGCCTTGATGTTTGAATCGGGTAGTTATAAATATAATGACATTAATATTGTGGTGAATGCACCCAAAGAATTAAGAATTCAAAGAATACTTTCGCGTGATAATTCTTCAATAGAAGATATTATAAGAAGAATTGAATCACAGATGAGTGATGAAGAAAGAAATTCGATGGCCGATAAAATAATTGTCAATGATGAGCATAACTCATTGATTGCTCAAGTGTATAGCCTACATCAAGAGTTTGTGAAATGATTTTAGACGATTTTCTAATATTTACTGATAAAGGTTATTACTGCAAGTACGGAGATTTTTATATTGATGCCGCTAAGCCTGTACTAAACAATGTGGTTTCACATGCCCATGCAGATCATGCAAGAGCCGGATCTATTAATGTTTTCTGTACTTCTGCTACTGCTGATTTTATGCGATTACGTTATAAAAATCAATCTGCAAAGAACTTTTATTTACATACTTATGCAGATGATTTTAAAATTAATGATGTAAGCATTAGCTTTTATTCTGCTGCACATATCATTGGTAGTGCACAAATTTTAATGGTGTATAAAGGCATCAGATATTTATACAGTGGTGATGTTAAATTACAAGTTGATGAAACATGTGAAGACTTTCAATTTGTAGAGACGGATGTTTTAATTACTGAGACCACGTTTGCTAAAAAAGGATTTAAACACCCAGATGCTGATTCACAAATAAAATTATTAGAGGGTTATGATTTGCCTGTAATAGTAGGATCTTATGTATTAGGGAAGGCGCAAAGGCTTAATAATTTAATTAATAAGTTGATGCCAGATAGCAATGTTTTTATTCATTACGATATTTACGCTTATCATAAAATTTATGAAAAAAATGGTATTAACATGGGTAAATACCAGATTCTAGATAAAAAATCACTAAAAAACAAACAAAAAGGTATCTATATAGTTCCTCCTCTGAGCTATCAATCATATAAAATCCAATATCCTTATATATTTGCTTTTGCTTCTGGTTGGGATAATCTACAAGAGAATACTCTTAAATTATTTCTTTCTGATCATATAGATTGGTTTGATTTGTTGAATTACATTGATAAAACCAAGGCTAAACAGATATGGGCCATACATGGTGATAGTAAAGATTTAATTGATTATTATAGTAATTCAGATATAATTGTAAGAGATATTCATGTTGCTCGAGGGAATTGATTATACCATAGAAAACGGATTATGGGTATTTACTAAAGAATACCATTTAAAACGAGGACATTGTTGTAAAAGCATGTGTAAGAATTGCCCATGGGAGTATAAGAAAATAGTGAATCGAGAAAAAGAAAATCGTAATTTGAACAATAAAGAGAGAGAAAAAGATTAGTTTTAAACAACACAACTATTGCATATGGAACTTGAAAAAGAAATTGCCCAGAAAAGTTTTAAGAGTGAGCGTCATAAAGCCATGGTTAATATTATATATACCTACTTTTGGGCGAATAATCTAACCAGAAACGATTTTAATACCTACGATATTACTCCTCAACAGTTTAACATTCTAAGAATACTCAGAGGACAGTTCCCTAATCCTTCAACCATTAATTTATTAAAAGAAAGAATGCTCGATAAAATGTGCGATGCTTCTAGAATGGTTGACAGACTAAAACAAAAAGAATTAATTGAACGCTGCGTAAATAAAAAAGACAGAAGATCTGTTGATATTATAATCTCTCAAAAAGGCTTAGACCTATTAGCCAGAATAGATGTTGAATTAGACCAAGAGAAATTAATGGAGCACTTAACAGATGATGAGGCTAGGCAGTTGAACACCTTATTGGATAAACTTAGGGGCTGATATTTGTATTAGGTACTATGTATTATGTATTATGTATTATGTATTAAGTACTGTACATAGTACATAATACCTAATACATAGTACAATTAGTGCAAGAAGAAATTCAACAACGCAATTCCTGCCCCAAACACAATCGCAATCATCTTATAGAAATTAAATCTATGATCTACATTCGACTCGAATAAGATGGTAGTAGATATGTGTAAGAAAATACCAATCACAATTCCCATCATGTAATTAAAATATTGACTCAAATTCTCACTAGTATTTGCTTGTAAGAATTGTGCAAATATACTACCCATTGGAGTCATTAAGGCGAATATGGTTAAGAATAAAATTATCTTAGTTTTCTTTAAATGATGTCCGGCTAAAACACTAGTCAATGCAAATGCTGCTGGTATATGATGCAATGCAATGCCATATAACAAGGGTTCGTCGACATGGTTCTCTTGATGATCAATCAACGGCATGCCTTCTAAAAATGCGTGTAAAGACAAGCTGATCATAATGCCCCATGGGAAACTATGCTGATGCCCATTTGAATGTAGATGTATATGTCCGTGTTCTATACCTTCAGAAAATTGCTCTAATAAAATTTGAAAAGCAAAGCCTATTAAAATGAAAACGCCAATGCTATGATTTCCGCCTTCATAAACTTCGGGTAGTAAATGCAAAACTGTTATTGAAAACAAATAGGCACCAGAGAATGATAGTAATAATTTAAGTCTCTTATTCTGATTTTCTTTAAAAAGAAAAATCATAGATCCACCTAAACAAGCACTAAAAAATAATATAAAATAATTTATGATATCCATTCTCTATGTAATGACAAGCGGTAAATATAAAAACTAAAATTTGCTAATGCTATACCTAAAATACCACCACATAATACATCAAAAGGGTAGTGAACACCAACGTATACTTGTGAATAACAAATCGTGAATGCCCATATTTTAAACACATATCCGACCCACTTTTTATCAGCATATAATAACGACATAAAAGTAGCAATGCCAAAATGATTAGTAGCATGAGAAGAAACAAAGCTATAGCCAGAGCCACAACCTACAATGTTTCTAACATAGCCCATGATTTCAGGATCGTTGCAGGGGCGTAATCGCATGAAAATCTCTTTGAAAATACCAGCACTTACAAAGTCAGTAATGGCGAAAGTGAGTAATAAAAACAATACTCGCCACCATCCGCTTTTGCCATAATTACTCACAAAATAAATGATGATGAATAAATAGAGTGGCGACCAAAAATATTTACTACGCATCAAGGGGAGAAGCATGTCGAAAAAATCGTTTGCAAATACACGATTGATTAAGAAAAATAATTGCCTATCGAAATTGATTATAAAGTCCATTATTTTTTCTGCGCTAATAATATCATTCGTTCTGAAGTGTCGAAATCGAATTTGTTCAAGTGATAATCACCAAATGTTTCAATAATTTCTAGTTGACTCAATTCGCAATATCTTTTAAAATCATCAAAACTCAAAGCCTTCACTTCTTCTTTGAATTCATATTTGCGACCCTGGTCTTCGAACTTAATACTTTTAATGATCATGCCATGCTCGATCTTTTTGTCGATCTGGAAATTAATACCATCAATAGTCTTTATCTCAGAAGGCTTAATTTGCTTAGTGATTTTGCCAATATTTAAAAAGTCAATTAATAAGAATCCATTCGACTTAAGAGATTTGCTGAAACTCTTAATAGCTTTAATATCTTCATTTTGACGTTTGAAATAACCGAAACTGGTGAAAATATTAAATACATAATCGTAGGTATTACTGCTCAAAATATTACGAATATCGTGCTCTGCAAAATGTAAATGCTCGTTTTCGAATTTTTTAGCATACTGAATGTTCTGATGTGAGAGGTCTATACCTGTAACATCTAATCCTTTTTTATTGAGGTAAATAGAATGCCTACCTCTGCCACAACAAGCATCTAAAACCTTTGCAAACTGTTGAGGCTTAAGGTATTTGTATATATTGTCAATAAATAACTCCGCTTCCTTGTAATCTCTATTAGAGTACAAAACATGATAGTAGGGTGAGTTGAACCAGCTTCTATACCATTTTTTCATTAGAAATAACAAGTTTGAATAAGCGACAAATGTCTTATAATTTTTTATTTTTGTAGGTAAAATCAGTAAAAAATTGACATTAATAAAATCTATTTCCGGAATTAGGGGTACAATCGGCGGACAGCCAGGCGATACTCTAAGCCCCATAGATGTTGTAAAGTTCAGTGCCGCGTTTGGGCATTTTGTCTTGAAAACATCTGGTATAAACAAAATCGTATTGGGTCGCGATGCCAGATTATCGGGCGATATGGTGAAAAACTTAGTAGTGGGAACACTACAAGCTATCGGTATAGATGTGATCGACCTTGGGCTTGCAACGACACCTACTGTTGAAATAGCCGTTCCTCTTGAGAAAGCGGGTGGTGGTATCATTTTAACAGCCAGCCATAATCCGAAACAATGGAACGCTTTAAAACTTCTGAATGCTAAAGGTGAATTCATTTCAGATTTAGAAGGTAAAGAAGTTTTAAGAATAGCAGATAGCAATGAAATCAATTATGTAGAAGTAGACCATTTAGGTACCTATACATTCAATGATACTTATCTACAAAAACACATAGACCTAATTTTAGAATTACCTTGGGTCGATGTAAATGCTATTAAAGCTAGAAACTTTAAGGTAGTTATAGATTGCGTGAACTCGGTAGGTGGTGTTACCTTACCTCCCTTATTGAAAGCTTTAGGTGTAGAAGTAATACATGAATTATTTTGTACACCTGATGGCAAGTTCCCTCACAACCCTGAACCATTACCAGAGAATTTAACCTCGCTATCATCCGAAGTATTATCAACAAAATCTGATTTAGGCATAGCTGTTGACCCCGATGTTGACCGACTTTGCTTTGTTTCTGAAGATGGAAATATGTTCGGTGAAGAATATACTTTAGTTGCTATTGCCGATTATTTATTGAATAATACGGATGATGCATACCTTCAACGTAACCACTATACTTTAAATACTGTTTCTAATTTATCTTCAACAAGAGCATTAAGAGATGTTACTGAACGTGCTAATGGTAAGTACTTTGCATCTGCAGTGGGTGAAGTAAACGTAGTGACGATGATGAAAGCGAATAATGCTTTAATAGGTGGTGAAGGTAATGGTGGTATAATTTTACCTGCTTTACATTATGGTAGAGATGCATTGGTAGGTATCGCTTTATTCTTAAGTCATTTAGCGAAGCAAAATAAAACATGTTCTCAATTAAGAGCATCATACCCGAATTATTTTATTTCGAAAAATAAGATTTCTTTAACAGAGGGATTAGATATTGATGCATTATTGAAAAAGGTTGAAGAGAAATATAAGAATCAGCCGATTAATACGGTCGACGGATTGAAGATTGAATTCGATAAGGAGTGGGTGCATTTGAGAAGATCGAATACAGAACCTATTATTAGAATTTATTCAGAAGGTCAATCAGAAACTACAGCAGAATCACTAGCACATAAAATCATGGATGATATTCGTGAGATTATGAATAAGCAATAAACTATGAGCAGAATATACCTAGACAACGCAGCTACTACAGCCATCGACAAAGAAGTTTTAAAAGCGATGACCACTGTAATGGAGTTCCAATTTGGAAACCCATCTTCAATTCACGCACACGGAAGAGAAGTGCGCTCAATAATTGAAAATGCTCGTAAATCAGTAGCCAAATTATTAAATACAAGTCCGGCTGAAATCTTCTTCACCTCTGGTGGTACTGAAGCCGACAACATGGCCATCAATTGCAGTATTGAAGATTATGGTATTAAACATGCCATCACTTCTAAAATTGAACACCATGCAGTTTTACATACGCTTGAGATATTAGAGAAAAAAGGAAAGATTAAATTGAGCTTTGTGAAGCTTGATGAAAAGGGACATGTAGATATTGCTCATCTAGAAGAATTATTGCAAACGAATGAACGCTCTTTGGTTTCATTGATGCATGCAAATAATGAAATTGGTAATCTACTTGACTTAGAAAAAGTAGGTGATTTATGTGAGAAGCATAATGCAATATTTCATTGTGATACGGTACAAACGATGGGACATTACGCCCATGATATGTCAAAATTGAAAATCCATTTCATTACTTGTGCTGCTCATAAATTACATGGTCCGAAGGGTGTCGGCTTCTTATACATCAATCACAACATTAAAATAAAACCCATGATTCATGGTGGTGCCCAAGAGCGTAATATGCGTGGTGGTACTGAAAATGTTTATGGTATAGTCGGATTATCGAAGGCATTAGAAATTGCTTACTCTGAATTAGAAGAACATCAAAACTACATTCAAAGCTTAAAATCTTATATGATCGAGAAGCTACAAAATGAAATACCTGGTGTTAAGTTCAATGGTGATACAAATCCAGAGAACAGTTTATATACCGTTTTAAACGTATCATTCCCGACCAGTGAAATGGGAGAGATGTTGCTATTTAATTTAGACATTGCGGGTATTTCTGCATCTGGTGGTAGTGCTTGTTCATCAGGTTCTAATGTAGGTTCACATGTATTAACTAATATTAATTCTGACCCGGGTCGCCCTGCTGTTCGTTTCTCTTTCTGTAAAAATAATACGAAAGAAGAAATAGATTTAGTCGTTGAAAAACTAAAAGACTTTTTTTTAGTTAAGGCTTAATTGTAAGTTATGACTAATAATGTATAAATTGGTTGAAATGATTAAACCTCTGTATAAGTACTTTATTCTCTTGGTCATAATCTTTCATTTTTTTGCTTGTAAAGAAAAGAATGAAAGCAATAAAATTCTTCTAAATCCAAAGCTTAGCTCTGAAGATTCAATTACTATCAATAGTCTGCAAAGCAAAATTATATTAAAAGAATATGATGAGTTATTCTTATTAATCGATTCTATTAAGAAAACTAATAAGTATGAAAATATATTAATTTATAAATATAATATTCTTTTAAAAGAGGCATTAGCTTACTCTCGAATAAATAAATATGAGAAAGCGCTTGAAATTTTAAATCAATGTATTGAGGAAACTAATTCAAATGAAAAGTATCAATCACATTATCTTAATGCTGTTCTATTAAAGGGTGATATATATTTCTCACTCGGAAATAATCAATTAGCATACAAATATTTATATGAAGGACGTAGAGCTAGTGAAAAAATAAGTAGCTATTGTGAATTGGCTAAGTATGATTACCGCTTAGGTATTATTCTATTTAAACAAGAAAAATATGCCGAATCTATTATGTTTTTTAAACAATCATTTGAGAAATATAATAGTTGCATTGGAGATTTTAATAATTTATACACAAAACAAGAGATAGTAAGTAATATAGGATTGTGTTTTTATAAGATAGGAATTTACGATTCTAGTATTTATTATTACAATAGAGCAGCTGAGATAGTTGAAAATACAAATGCAATAAATAGCTCTCAAGAAAAGTTTATTAAAATGGCAAGTGGTGTTATCAGTGGAAATACTGGTAAAGCTTATATCGCAAAAAAAAAGTACGAAGAAGCAATTCCACTTCTTGAAAAAAACATCCAAATAAATACCTCAGCAAATTTAGATTTTAACGATGACCTAACGTCTGTTTATGCTCTAGCTAAGATCTATTTAGATAAAAATGATGATGCAAATTTTATTAAAACTATATCAATAGCAGATAAGAAGGAAGATTCATTGAACTCAGAATTTGATATGTATAAAATATATCAACTCAAATCAGAATTTTATAAAAATAATGGTCAATATAAATTAGCATATGATTATCAAGCTAGATCTGCTACTTTAAAAGATTCAATCGATAGAATCAATAGCTCTATTAAAAATTCTGATATTCTTTTGTCGATTCAGTCTTTAGAAAATGAAAATCAAATAAACATTTTACAAAGAGAGAATAAGATCAATAATATTTACTTCTATATTTCTATAACAGTATCTATCATTTTTATAATTGGTTTGTTTGTGTCATTTATTCTTTTAGCACAATTTAGAGATAGACAAAAACAATTAGTAAATGCAAATTCAAAAATTTCTGATCAAACTGAATTATTGAAAGAAGCTAATGATGAAATTCTAAAAAATATTGATGCCTTAAAAAAGCGAGATTTAGAAAAAAATAGAATTATGAATATGTTAGCTCATGATCTACAAGCTCCGAATATTCAAGTTATTAATATTATCAATCAATTATTAAAATCAGTGAATATTGAGTCTAACGATAAGGAACTTTTAAAATCAATACATACAACCTTACTGAATAATAATGATTTGGTTCAAGAGATCTTATTATTTTCAAAATCAAATGGTGCTCTTAGAGAAAAAACGTATCAAGCTGTAATTTGTAATGAACTCATTAATCAGGTGATAGATACAAATTACTTTAAGGCTAAA
>JBKCCA010000243.1:0-2853 GCA_046305595.1 bacterium | reverse complement strand
TTATTTAACGAACACCCTTATGGTTATAAAATAGATCATCATGATTTTGATAATATAACCAGAGAACATATCATTGACTATTACCAATCGAATTATAAACTTAAAGATTCAACAATAATAATTTCGGGGGATGTTAGCGATGATGTAATTGCTGAACTTAGCAAGCACCTTAAAAATCACCAATCATCCGAAGTTATAAGTATACCTAAAATACCTGCATTTTTAAACTATGAAAAACAGGTGTATTTTGAAGAACGTAAAGATGCCTTGCAATCGGCTATTAGAATTGGTAGACCAATCATAAACAAAAAACACGAAGATTTTATAGAACTTAATATCTTATCAACGATTTTGGGAGGCTACTTCGGATCAAGATTGATGGCGAACATAAGAGAAGATAAAGGTTATACCTATGGAATAGGAGCCGGATTATATTCATTATTAGACACCGGATTTTTCTATATAGCTACTGAAGTAGGTACAGATGTTTGCCAGAAAGCCTTAGACGAAATATACTTTGAACTTAATCGTTTAAATACTGAATTAATACCTGATACTGAATTAGATTTAGTTAGAAACTACTTAAAAGGTAGTTATATAAACAGTATTGAAAACATATTTAGTCATGCCGATAAATTTAAAGGCATACATTTTTATGATTTGAATTACGAATACTACAACAAGTATTTTAACCATTTAAACTCAGTTAATTCTGAAAGATTAATGGAATTAGCTAAAGAATATTTGACTGTAGACGTACTTTCTGAGGTTGTAATTGGAAAAAAATAATATATTTGGGAATGAAATTTTCTAAAATAGCGTTAATCCTAGGAATAGCACTCTTTTCTAAAGCATCGGCTCAAGATTTACCAATGGTAAATATTGATTCTGTTTCTGTGATTGATGATAATACAGTACTAATATCATGGCAAGCGCCAAACGATGCCAGAATTGATGGTTATAATATCTACCGTATCGACATCGAAAATCAAGGCGGAGAAAGTAAATTTCTTGAAGAAGCCTATGTAACTGGAAGAACTACTACCTCTTTTATTTATAGAGATAATAATTCACCTATCGATTTTCCATCTGTTAAATCATTACGTTTTTTTGTTGCGGCAGTTGACAGAGATGTAACTCCTGCAAGAATTTCTGCATTGGATAGCAACAGTAAAAGACCACATAAAACCATACATCTTAAAAATAGTGTTGATTATTGTAATAATGAAGCTATTTTAAATTGGAATAGTTATGAAGGTTGGGATTCAGGTGTATCTAGATATGAGATCTTAGAAAGTCAAAATGGAGGCCCATATGTTTCTATTGCATTAGTTTCTGGTAGAACTATGTATAATAGAAGAGGATTAAGTTCTGGAATTAACTATCAATATAAAGTTAAAGCAGTTAGTGGTAATTTAAATAGTACCTCAACTTCAAATAATAAAAACGTTAGTGGTACTTTTTCAATGCCACCAACTTTTGTCTATTTAGCGAATGCTACGGTAAACCCTAATAATAGAGCTGTTGCAGTAACTTGGGTTAGTGATACAACTAATTTGAACTTAACTTTTCAAGTGATGGGAAGTACTGATAGTGTAAATTTTGTTGAATTTGCTCGTCTTGATTCTGTACCATACCAAAGAATTAGAACTACTATCATCAATAACGTAGCGCCTGATCGTGAAAACTACTATTTCAAAATCATTACCTCTTGCGCTTGCCCTGATACAATCGATACTACCAATGTTGTTAAAACTGTTCGCTTAAGAGCTGAATATGTTGATGCAACTAGCAATATGTTATATTGGAATAATTTCGAAGGATGGAATGAATCTATTGGCTATTTTGAATTATATAGAGTGAAACTCGATCCGGTTCAAAATACATTTGTATCTGAATTAATCGAAACTTTATTCCTTGGTGATACTAGTTATTTAGATTCTGACCCAGATTTAGCAGGTGCTGATAATACTACTTCTTATTATTTAAGAACCTTTGAACAGATCGGCAACCCATATATTGAAGCTATAATGGCTCAATCTAATTATGCTTATATCTTTAGAGATATAAATATATTAGTACCAGGTGCATTCACACCAAACGGTCCGAACCCTGTTTTCTTACCCCGCATTCAATCTGCAAACTCAAATAAATTCAATATGAAAATTTACAACAGATGGGGTAAATTAGTATTCGAAACAGATAATGAGTTCTTAGGTTGGGATGGAAAAGATCGTAACTCTGGTGAAATTTGTCTACCTGGTGGTTATGTTTACATCATCGAAGCATTAGATTCTACAGGTAAAAACCTCAAAAAAGTAGGTTCTGTAGTACTCTTAGATTAATTTCTTTTCAAATATCAATTAATTTTATATTTTTGTGCGGCAAATAATAAAACGTAATTATTTGCCGCATGAATTTAGATCCCAAAAAATTTGTCTCAGAAGGTTTAACCTATGACGACGTACTTTTACTCCCTAGTTATTCTGAAGTTTTACCTCGCGAAGTTAACACTCAAACGTATTTAACTAAGAAAATCAAATTGAACGTTCCTATCGTTTCAGCAGCGATGGATACTGTCACAGAATCGGCATTAGCAATTGCAATTGCTCAAAATGGAGGTATTGGCATGTTACATAAAAACATGAGCATCGAGCGCCAAGCCGAAGAAGTTCGTAAGGTAAAACGCAGCGAAAGCGGAATGATTATGGACCCTGTAACTTTACCTGCAACAGCAACCCTAAAAGAAGCTCATAGAATAATGAGCGAAAATAAAATAGGGGGCATTCCACTTGTTGATGATAATTTTAAATTAATGGGGATTTTAACTAACCGCGATTTAAGGTTTGAAAA
>JBKCCA010000242.1:0-2302 GCA_046305595.1 bacterium | reverse complement strand
GTTCTAAAAGTATCAATCTCACCATGGCCAAATGTAAAAGCAATTTTAGGTCTGTTTAATGAACTTACTTTCTTAATATTATTTACAATTTGAAATTCTAAATTAGTTATTGAGTTGTTTAAAACTTCATCGGCTGAGTTTGCAATAGTAGAACTTTGTAATAATTGAAAAGCTACTTCTCTGCCACGATATGTAACCACTGCACCTGGTACAACTATTTGTTGACGTTGACCTTGATCATCGCGTACTTGAACATTAATTGCATTTAGTCCTTTTTTAGATAATTGCATCAATATTTCATCACGAACCGCTTGATTCGGATCAGCTGTAGGGTTTATAAACTCATACTCTATATTACTACCTGCATATGCTTTTAAATCATCTAATGTTTCTTTAGTTGAATTTCTCAAACGCTTAAACCCCGCAGGGAACTCTCCCTCTAAGTATACTTTTATATATACTACATCATCTAAATTCTTGACAAATTCTTTACTAGCATTTGATAAGGTGTATCTTTTCTCTTTTGTAAAATCTACTCTAAAAAATAAAAAAGTAGAAATAAAATTGATAATGATAATTATCAAAATCAAAATCGCCAATTGGCTATATGCTTGTTTTTTCTGATTGTTTGATATCATTTTCATACTACCACTTTCTACTTTCTAAAACAGTTTTAGTTAATAAAACAAAAAAACCTATGAAGCCTAAAAAGTAAATTAAATCTCTACTATCTATTACTCCTCTACTCATTGATTGATAATGATCATTTATTCCAATTTGTGCTATAGTATTATCAATTTTACCAAACAAATCTAATTTACTAAATGAATCAAATCCAGCGTAACATATAAAGCTTATGAATACTGCGAGAATAAATGCTACAATTTGATTATCACTTATTGATGAAGCAAAAATACCTATTGCAACTAAGCTTGCAGCTAGAAACATTAAGCCGATATATGAACCAATAACAGCTCCTGAATCTACATTACCCTTTGTAGCACCTATTTGATATATGGTATAATAATATAGCAAGGTTGGCAATAACGTAAACAAAACAATTATAAATCCAGCTAAATATTTGCCTAAAATAATTTGTAGTTCTGTAATCGGTCTTGTTACTAATAATTCTATAGTGCCTGATTTATTTTCTTCAGAAAATGAACGCATTGTAATTGCTGGTATTAAGAATAAAAAAATCCATGGTGCCACCCCGAAGAAACTATCTAATGAAGCGAATCCATATTCTAAAATACTAGTGTCAGGGAATACCCAAACAAATAATCCCATCACTAATAAAAACACGATCATAGAAATATAAGCTATTAATGAGCTTAAAAATCCAGATACTTCTTTCTTTAATATACTCCACATATATCTACTTCTTATTAGTTAATCTTCTAAATACCTCTTCTAATTTTTCTTCCTCTTTTTGAATGCTCAATAAGATTAAATTATTTTTAACAGCAAATTCAAAAATTGATGCTCGAACTTCTTCATCGTTATTGGTATTCAATAGCCAAATATTAGCATTAACAAATTGTGCTGCCTTAACACCTCTAATAGATTCTAACTTATTTTTTTCTATTGATTGATTAAATTCAACTCTAAATACATACTCACCCAATGAATGCGCTTGTAAATTCTTAGTGTCATCATTTGCAACAATTTTCCCTTTATTGATGATTACTACTTGATCACATATCGCCTCTACTTCTTGCATTATATGTGTTGAAAGAATAACCGTTTTTTGTTTACCAATTTCTCGTATCAATTTTCGTATCTCGGTCAATTGATTAGGATCTAATCCGGATGTTGGCTCGTCTAATATTAGCACCTCTGGATCATGTAACATCGCTTGTGCTAAACCAACTCTCTGTCTATATCCTTTAGATAACTGACCTATCTTCTTATGTTGCTCTCTCTCCAATCCGGTCATCTTTATCATCTCAGCTATTCGAGATTTTACATTTTCAATTTTATGAACCCCTGCAATGAACTCAAGATATTCTTTGATGTACATGTCTAAATACAAAGGGTTATGTTCTGGCAAATACCCAATTTTCTTTCGTACCTCCATAGATTGTGTTTCTGTATCGAAACCACAAACTCTCACCTTGCCTGATGTAGCTGGTATAAAGCATGTGATAATCTTCATGGTGGTAGATTTTCCGGCACCATTCGGACCTAAAAACCCGAGGATTTTTCCTGGCTCTGCTTTAAACGATACATTGTCGACTGCCTTTTGGGAGCCATATATCTTCGTTATGTTTTCTACAATTACCGACACTTCTATAGTTTT
>JBKCCA010000241.1:0-8560 GCA_046305595.1 bacterium | reverse complement strand
TTTACATTTAATCGCTTCAACATTTCTTCTGAAACTACCATAACAAATGCTGCACCATCTGAAGTTTGTGATGCATTACCCGCAGTCACACATCCAGCGGCATCAAATACTGGTTTTAATTTTGATAATTTTTCAATATCAGTGTCAGCACGCGGACCTTCATCTGTGTCAAAAACAAAACTTCTATTTTTCTTTTTACCATTTGCATCAATATAAACTTCATTGATATTTAATGAAACGATATCATCTTTAAATCTACCTTCTTGAATTGCAGCTACAGCTTTTTTATGTGAGGCTAATGAAAATAAATCTTGATCTTCTCTGCTTACTTTATATTCTCTTGCTACAGCTTCAGCTGTAAGTCCCATGCCCCAGTAATAATCGGGATTGTTTTTTGCTACTTCATAGTTTGGTGTGATTTTCCAACCACCGAATGGAATTGGAGACATTGTTTCAACACCACCCGCAATAATACAATGCGACATACCCGCGCGAATTTTTGCAGTTGCAATGGCAATAGTTTCTAAGCCTGATGCACAATATCTATTGACTGTCATGCCAGGAACTTTATCGGTTTTTAATCCGATTAAGGAAATCATTCTACCAATGTTCAATCCCTGTTCTGCTTCTGGCGTTGCATTACCAACAATGACATCATCTATTAAATCTTTATCCAATTGAGGCAACTGTGCCATCATGTATTGAATAACATCAGAGGCTAAATCATCGGGTCTGTAAAAACGCAACTTGCCTTTTGGTGCTTTACCTACTGCTGTTCTGTATGCTGATATAATGTATGCTTCTTTCATAAAATTTCGTATTGAGTATTGCGTACTGAGTATTGAGAAAAAAATAGCAGAACTCCATTCTACATTTTTAATTCTACATTCTTAATTCCTTAAAGGTTTGCCTCCTTTTAATATTGCTTGTAATCTTTCTAATGTTTTACGTTCTGCACATAATGATAAAAAGGCTTCTCTCTCTAGGTCTAACAAATATTGTTCAGAAACTAATGTTGGTTCTGATAGATCTCCTCCGCATAAAACGTATCCTAATTTTTCTGATATTTTTTTATCGTGCTCAGAAATAAAATGTCCAGAGTACATAGTATTTGCACCTATATAAACCATACCTAAACCTTGACGACCAAGTACTTTTATATCTGTTCTTTCTTTAGGTCTTACATAACCTGCATCGGCAAGCTCAATAGCTTTTTGTTTTGCATCTTCAATCAATCTGTTATAATTCATTGTTATGCCGAACTGACCCTGCTTTAAATATCCTAAATCAAATGCTTCTAATGCTGAAGTAGAAACTTTCGCCATTCCTATGGTTAAGAATTTTTCTCTTAAGGTATTTAGTTCGTAATCGCCATCACGATATGCATCAGAAATTCTTAATGCAAATTCTTTTGATCCACCACCACCAGGTATGACACCTACTCCGAATTCTACTAAGCCCATATATGTTTCAGCATTTGCTTGAACCCAATCGGCATGTAAACATAGCTCACATCCGCCCCCTAATGCTAAATGATGCGGTGCTGCAACAACAGGTATCGAAGAGTATCTTACTCTCATCATCGTTTTTTGAAAGTGACGAATTGCGAAATCAATTTCATCGTATTCTTGTTCAACAGCCATCATAAAAATCATTGCGATGTTTGCACCTGCTGAAAAATTCGCACCTTGATTACCCACTACTAATCCGCAGAAATCTTTCTCTGCAATATCTATTGCTTTATTGATGCCTTGTAAAACTTCGCCACCAATAGAATTCATTTTAGTATGAAACTCACAATTCAAAATACCATCACCTAAATCGGTAACTGTTACACCTGAATTTTTCCATACCGTTTTATTTTCACGAATATGATCAAGTATTATAAAGGCATCAGAGCCAGTTATACTTTCGTATGTTTTATTTTGTTGATTGTAAAATGTAGGTTTTGAATTTTTTAATTGATAGAAAGATGTTTTACCATCAGCAATCATTTCTTCAATCCATGGGGCTACTTTCAATCCCTCAGACTTCATCGCTTCAACTGTCTCTTTTACACCCAACACATCCCATGTCTGAAAAGGACCGAGCTCCCAACCGAAACCTGCACGCATCGCATCGTCTATTCTATATAACTCATCAGAAATTTCTGGAATTCTATTTGAGCAATATGCAAAAAGATTATACATCGTTTTTCTAAAGAAAACTCCTGCTGTATCTTTTGCTTTTGATAAAATTCTTAATCGTTCCTTTAAATCATCAACCGTTTTTAATGCTTCTAATGTTGAAGATTTAAATTTTGTTTTAGTTTGATATTCTAATGTATATAAGTTCAGTGAAAGAATTTCTTTTTCACCTTTTTCGTTTTTCGTTTTCTTATAAAAACCTTGCTTTGTTTTATCACCTAACCAATTATTAGATTCCATTTTCAAAATGAAATCTGGTATCTGGAATGATGATTTAGATTCATCATTTGGTAAATTATCTTGCAATCCTTTTGCAACTTTAATTAATGTATCTAAGCCTACAACATCAGTAGTTCTGAACGTTGCAGATTTTGGTCGACCAACAATTGCGCCCGTGTATCTATCAACTTCATCAATACTTAAATTCATTTCCTTTACTAAATGAAACAAAGTCATAATAGAATACACCCCAATTCTGTTAGCGATAAATGCTGGAGTGTCTTTACATAAAACAGTTGTTTTACCTAAATACAAATCACCATAATGCATTAAAAAATCAACTACTGAACGATCAGTTTCTTTTGTAGGAATAATTTCTAATAGAGGTAAATAACGAGGCGGATTAAAAAAATGTGTTCCGCAGAAATTCTTTTTGAAATCATCAGATCTTCCATCTAACATTAAGTTGATGGGTATACCTGATGTATTAGAAGAAATAATTGTACCTGCTTTTCTGAATTTCTCTACTTTATCAAATAATTGTTTTTTGATATCTAAATTTTCTACAACTACTTCAATGATCCAATCACATTCAGAGATTTTAGATAAATCATCATCAAAATTTCCTATCTGAATTAATTTAGCTTTCGCTTTATTAAATACTGCGGATGGATTAGATTTTAAAGTTTGTTGCAAAGCATCGTTTACAATTTTATTTCTTACTGATGATGAGTCAGCGGTAGTTGAATCTTTGGGAGCAATATCTAACAAAACTACTGGCACATTTGCATTTGCAAAATGGCAAGCAATTCTTGAACCCATTACACCAGAACCTAAAACTGCTACTTTATTAATTCTTCTCATTGTTTTTCTATTAATACTAGTAGATGTATTTTAACTATACATTAACTCGATTTTATCGTTATATTTTTCCATGATAGCCTTACGCTTCATACTCAATTTAGGCGTCAACTCTCCTTCATCAATTGTGAATTCACGAGGCAATAAAACAAATTTCTTTATCTGCTCCCACTGTCCGAAGTTGCTATTTAATGCATCTACCTCTCTCTGAATTCTATTGATTACTACTTCCTCTTTTATAATCTGTTCATTAGAGACATAGTTAATGCCTTTTATAGTACACCAATCTTTTAAGTAAACAAATGAAGGAATAATTAATGCTGCAGGGAATTTTTTATTTTCACCTACCACCATAATTTGTTCAATGAATTTTGATTCTTTGAATTTATTCTCAATAATTTGAGGAGCTACGTATTTACCACCAGCAGTTTTAAAAATTTCTTTTTTACGATCAGTAATTTTCAAGTAACGACCTTCAACAAATTCACCAATATCTCCAGTATGGAACCATCCGTCTGAATCAATAACTTCTGCTGTAGCTTCAGGTTTTTTGTAATAGCCTTTCATGATGTTCGGACCTTTAGCTAGAATCTCACCATCAGCTGCAATCTTCACTTCAACACCGGGTATAGTAGGTCCGCATGTGCCAAAATATCTCAAGCCTTTATCAATGCCATTCACTGTTACTACTGGCGATGTTTCTGTTAATCCATATCCCTGTAAAACCGGTATTCCTGCAGCCCAAAATACTCTAGCTAATCTTTCTTGTAACGCAGCACCACCAGCACATATCGCTAAAATATTTCCGCCTAATGCTTCTCTCCATTTCTTGAAAATTATTTTATTCGCGAGCCATAACTGCATTTCATACCACCATCCGTTTTTACCATCATACTCATATTTTAAACCTAAGTCTAATGCCCAAAAGAATAATGCTTTTTTTATGCCTGTTAACTCTGAACCTTTCAATACAATTTTATCATATACCTTTTCTAAAAGTCGAGGTACAGTAGTAAACATATGAGGATTTACTTCTTTTAAATTATCAGCAATTTTTTCTAATGATTCAGCATAATAAACATGAACACCTTTGCTCAAGTACATATACACAACCATTCTTTCGAAAATATGTGAAAGAGGTAAAAAACTTAATGCAGTATGTGAGCCTTCAGGTATAAGCGGATTAGAAGATTTAAAATTACTAACTAAATTATCATGAGTTAACATTACACCTTTAGGGTTACCAGTGGTACCTGAAGTATAAATCAGCGTAAGTAAATCATCAGGTTGTACTGAATTTCTGTACTCAATTACTTTTTCCATTTGACTTGCGTCGCCTTTCAATTTCAAATCTTCCCAATGTATGACACTAGAGTCATTTACCTTCTCATATGAAATAATATATTGAAGTGTAGGACAATCATTTTTTACTTTACATACTTTATCGTATAGTTCTTGATTTGCAACAAATAGTACTTTTGTTTCAGAATCGTTGATAATATATTTTAAATCAGATTCAGATAAAGTCGGATACAAAGGCAAATGAACAGCACCCATTTGCATTACTGCAAAGTCAACAAAATTCCATTCAGGTCTGTTAGGTGACATGTTCGCTACTTTATCATCTTTCTTTACACCGATTGATAATAAACCTAAACTGATTTCATCTACATTACGTATAAATGCATCAGTATCATAATGTACCCATTGCCCATTCTCTTTATTAGAGAAAATATTATTCTCAGGGTAATACATTTTTAAGAATGGCAACAAATCGAAGACTCTCGTAATTTTCATATTCATATGTTTTCGATTAATATACTAAAAATTCATTTTTTGCAGTAAATTGTGTTTAATATAAATTTATTACCTTTATACCAAATCGGTATTTAGTACAAATATATTATTATTTTTAAATTACAAAAGTTTTTATGATAAAAAATTCATTTTCTAAAGAATTTGGTTTAGATATACCAGTAATTATGGCTCCAATGTTTTTAGTGAGTAATGAAGCCATGTTAAAATCAGCTATTGATGAGGGTATTTTGGGGGTATTCCCAAGTTTAAACTACAGAAATGATTCTGAGTTAAGTGCATTGTTAGCTAGGTTAAATGAACATAAACAGAAATCAAATAAGGGTAATTATGGTGTAAACTTAATTGTTCAGAAGACGAATATTATGTTTGAGAAACACCTAAAGATATGCGTCGATAATAAAGTACCATTTTATATTACTTCATTAGGTTCACCAGCAAGAGTAATCGAAGAGGCACATAAATATGGTGCAAAAGTATTTTGTGATGTGACGAATTTAACGCATGCGCAAAAATGTTATGATTTAGGATGTGATGGATTTATAGCAGTTGGTCAAGGGGCAGGCGGACATGCGGGTCAAAATCCGCTTCAAGTTCTAATACCATCATTAAAAAATACATTCCCAGATAAACCAATTATTGCAGCAGGTGGCATAGCGAATGGCTCAGGAATATTGTCGGCATTAGCTTTGGGAGCTTCTGCCGTATCAATAGGTACAAGGTTTATTGCAAGTACAGAAGCAAATGTAAGTGACGATTATAAAAACGGAATTGTGAATGCTGAGATGGATGATATAGTATTAACCGAAAAAATATCTGGTACACCTTGTACAATTATTAACACTCCGTATGCAAAGAAAATCGGATACAAGCAAAATTGGTTAGAGAGATTATTGAGTAAAAATAAGCAAACAAAAAAATATTTTAAGATGCTTGTTCAATTTAGAGGTATCAACAAATTAATGAAATCTGTAAAGCCTGGGTCATACGAGACATTATGGTGTGCAGGAAAATCAGTAGAATTAATTGATGATGTAAAAAGTATAAAAGAGATTGTTCATCAATTTAATGTAGAAACAAATTCAGAATTTGAAAAATTAAAAATAGAGATGAATGGCTAAGTTAGACTACATTTTAGAAAAGGCATATAAGAGTAATTTTTGGTTAGGAGTATTGAACATTGCAATGTTTTATACCATCCCCTTTAATTCGCCACATCGATTTCGAATTAAATTTTTAAGTAAGAATAAAATCATTATTAAAATACCCTTTATAAGAAACAATCTCAATCACTTAAAAGGTATTCATGCATGTGCATTAGCAACAGCATCTGAATATGCATGTGGTTTTTTATTAATTAGTAATCTAAGTGCTAGCAAATACAGATTAATCATGCGAAGTATGCATGTAGATTTTATAAAACAAGGTAAAGGAAATTTATTTGTAGAATTTAATCTAGATGATGAAACACTAGAAAAAATTAGAACTGAATTAGAAGAGAAAGGGCAAGAACTTTATACTTATAAAGTTGAATGTAGAAATGAGAAGGGAGAGTTGATTTCGATTGCTACTCTAGAATGGCAATTGAAGAATTGGAAGCTTCTGAAATAGTTGAATACATAATACCTAATACATTGTACTTTGTATTAGGTATTATGTACAAAGAAAGGTTACTTCTTCTTTGATTTAGTATCTTTTGCTGGTGCGTTGATTTCCGCAATTAATTTATCATTCAAAGCAACATAATCAGCATTACCTGCTTTATTAGCGATTTCTTTAGATAAGTTAGCAGCTTCAATTGCAGCAGTATTATTATTCATTTTCTTAAGAATCTTTGCTTTTAAATGAACCATCCAGAATGCATCAGCTCTTTGAGCGATAGCCATGTTAACCCAGTCTAAAGCTTTATTCATGTCTTTATCATTTTCAAAATAATAACTTGCAGCTGAATAGTATGCGTTACCGTTTACTTTAGGATTTAATGTCTTCTCGATGCTTGCTTGAACTTTTGCGTCAATATCAGTGGTAACCTTTACAGATACTTTAGTTTTTTCCCACTCTATATTTAAGTTAGCAGAAGTTGGCATCACATCAGATAACGAGATAGTAAATGATTCTGTAGAATACATAGTAGCTTGTGATTTAACTTTCACACGTAATGCATCATTCTCTTCTTTGTAATCACCTGGGTCACCTAATCCCCACATCTTTGTGTTTTTATGGAAAATGATTGTCCACTCAGCTTTACCCGGGATTGTATACAATGCATACTCACCTGCAGCTAATTTATTTCCTTCAATCATCACATCATCAGAGAATGTAACTTTAGATGAAGCATTAGCACCAGTTCTCCAGATTTTATCAAAAGGAACTAAGTCACCAAAAACAACTCTTCCTTTAGCAGCCGGACGAGCGTATGAGATACTGATTTCACCTAAACCAAATTCTTGTTTAACGGTAGAAACCGGACTTGGTTGTGGAGTTTTAATTTGAGCGAAAGCACCTAAGCTAATTACAGCGATGCTTAGAGTTAGTAAATACTTTTTCATATGTTTAATTAATGTGTAAGACTATTTAACCAATATAGCATAAAATGGTTTAGTTTTTAAATACAAATTGTATAAGTTTCGATAATGGCTTAAGTATAAGTGTAAATGCATTTGGTTTAACGTTATTTACTTGCCATGCACGTAAATCATCTCTGTTAGCTTTCCATCGATTCATCAAACTTTTATTACTTACTCCACCTTCACGCATAATTGTAACTAATTCAGGAAGGTATGTAAGATTAATTTTATTTACATGTATATACCTTAACATTAATTCATAGTCGGCTGCTGAAGGCATGTCGGTTCTATATAAACCTAATTGATTATATACACTTCTCTTAACGAAGAATGTTGGATGTGGAGGCATCCAACCATTTAAAAATTTACCCTCACCATACTCCCCTGACTTCCAAAAACGAATAGTTTTAGAAATATCATTTTTTAGCACGTATTTTAAATCGCCGTATAATGCATCTGCATTATACTTTGTAAATTGATTAACTATTTTTGAAATGATATCATTTGATGAATAAAGATCGTCAGCGTTTAATATACCAATTATATCTCCGCTTGCTAGTTGTATACCTTTATTCATCGCATCATAGATACCATTGTCTTTTTCAGATATCCATTTAGTAATTCTATCATTATATTTCTGAATTATCTCTTTAGTACCATCCGAAGAATTACCATCAATAATTATGTATTCAATATTATTATAATCTTGAGACAAAACAGAATTGATTGTTGATTCGATAGTATCAACAGCATTATATGAAACGGTGATGATGGTGCATTTCATTTTAAATTCTATCAATTACAAAATTACCCATTACTAATACATCCATCTTTGTTCTCAAGTAACAATCAAGCGCTTCTTCTGGTTTATTAACAATTGGTTCGTTTTCATTAAATGAAGTATTTAATAAA
>JBKCCA010000240.1:0-1177 GCA_046305595.1 bacterium | reverse complement strand
TTCAATGGATAGAATAGATGTTTCCTAAACATTAGATGTGGGTTCGATTCCCGCCGGGGCCACTTTTCTCAATATTATAGTTTCTCCTATTTATTTTTTCATTGGTTTTTTAATTGTGAAGTGAAGAGTGCAGAGATATTTATTTATAGGTTTTATTTTGGGTAAGATTGTCTGAGATAATTTAGCATATTGAATTTGGAACAAGATGGATTTTTTTAATGTTTTAAATTATTTTATTATTACTTTAAAAAGCAAGACCATGAAGAAATTTTTTCTGTTATTTTATTTCTGCGTTGCAATAGTATTAAACTCATGTAAGAAAGAAGAGTCTACTGCAAATCCAGGTAATCTTAAAATTGCAATCAATAATGGGCCAACCTTAACGGCAAATTTTGTAGATGCTCCTACAGCAAATGCTACAAATACATTTTCTTTTCAATCTACCAATAGAGCCTTAATATTTGCTTACTTTAACACAACAAATGATGCGTATTTAGATATCTGGCCCTCTGATAAGATTGGTAACAACATAGTAGTTAACAAAAAATATACTTCAAATGGAGATTGGACTCTAAATCAAGATGATTTTGAATTTGGCTGCACAGTTAATGGCAGTAATTTAGAGTATGATTATTGTGAAATCACATTTACCAAATACAAAGTACCAGGTGAAATTGAAGCGACATTTAAAGTAACTAAAAATAATTTAACGGTAGCCACTGGTGAATTTAGCTTTGTATGTAAATAGGTTTTTGATATAATTCCTTGGTTATTAATAATATTTTTCAACACAATATGAAAGCTTTATTTACTATTTCATTACTATTTTTTTCTAGCTTATGTTACTCTCAAATACCAAATTATATACCTACAAACGGTTTAGAGGGTTGGTGGCCATTTAATGGAAATGCAAATGATGAGAGTGGAAACGGTAGGCATGGAACTATTAACGGTGCAACTTTAACTGCAGATAGATATGGCATACCGAATAGTGCTTATTATTTCACTGGCAATAAAAATATAAGTGCAAATGCTGACTCTTTGCCGATAGGTAATTCACCTAGAACAATTAGTCTATGGTTTAATGTTGCTAGTGTTCCAACAACAATACCTGCATGGGTATTGATGAATTATGGTAAGTCAATGACTAATAATGCTTGTGGTTTGGGTATAGAAT
>JBKCCA010000239.1:0-1582 GCA_046305595.1 bacterium | reverse complement strand
CTATAGATTTACCTGAGGAACAAAAGGATTTTGCTTTTAGATTCGTCGGATTAATTGCGTTTGAAGACCCAATTCGTGATGAAGTTCCTCAATCTATTAAAGAATGTAATGAAGCAGGCATAAAAGTAATAATGATCACGGGCGATTACCCAGAGACTGCAATGAGTATTGCAACAGAGATCGGACTACAACACCATAATATAGTAATTACAGGAGATGACATTAAAGCGATGTCTGATTTAGAATTAAAAGAGAAAATTAAACACACACATATTTTTGCCCGCATCATCCCTGAACAAAAATTGAAAATAATACAAGCACTGAAATCATTAGGTGAAATTGTTGCTATGACTGGTGATGGTGTGAATGATGCACCTGCATTAAAGGCTGCAGATATTGGAATAGCGATGGGACAAAAAGGAACAGATGTAGCACGTGAAGCTTCTTCATTAGTTTTATTAGATGATAACTTCGCTTCTATCGTATCTGCAATACGATTGGGTAGAAGAATTTTTGATAATCTGCAAAAAGCAATGTCGTATATATTGGCGATACATATACCAATCATCGGACTGGTAATGTTACCAAGCATTTTCAGCACATTACCGATACTATTGATGCCATTACATATTGTATTTATGGAGTTAATAATTGACCCCATTTGCTCAATTGCGTTCGAATCTGAACAAGAAGAAAAAGCAATTATGAAACGAAATCCCAGAAATGTAAATGAAAAATTCTTCGGATGGAATAAAATAATTTACAGTTTATTCGAAGGTACATTATTGCTTTCTGTTGTTTTAGTTGTCTATTTTATGTCAATCAATGAAGGGCATACTGATAATGAAGTTAGAGCGATATCATTCTCTTCAATAATTATTGCAAATGTATTTTTAATCTTAACCTCATTATCAAAAACACGAAGTGTCGTATCAGTATTAATAGAGAAAAATTGGGCGGTCATATTAATATTAAGCATTGCGCTGATAATGTTATTCAGTACAATTCGTGTACCTTTCTTACAAAATATATTCAGCTTTGAATTCCCTGGTTATATTCATTTTATAAGCTCTATAGGTATTGCATTCTTGATGTTAATGGTTCTTGAAATCATTAAATTTATTAGGCTTAAGTAACTATTGTTACTCAATTAGTTAAATAGTAAAAATATATTTGTATTACTATTAATGTATAGCATATGAAAAAGTATCTATTATTATCATTTCTAATTATTTTATCATTAAAAGGATTCACTCAAAATGCCCCTTTCAATGTTATAATTGAACCAATGTCTATTGAAAATTTAGGGGGATTACAATCATATACCTTTGCACAAGCTAATGGGAAATGGTTAATCATTGGAGGGCGCTTAGACGGACTTCATCGTCGTCAGCCTTTTGCAGCATTTGATGTTGCAGGTAATAATAATCAGTTAATTGTTGTTGATCCGGTTTTAAAACAAAAATGGACAATGCCTCTTACATCATTACCTATTGCGATGCAAGAACAATTAAGTTCTACTAATATGCAATTTCATCAAACAGGTAATTACTTATATATCACTGGCGGTTATGGTTATAAT
>JBKCCA010000238.1:0-1193 GCA_046305595.1 bacterium | reverse complement strand
GCCTTCTAATTGCTCGTTTGCTTTCTCGATATCTTCAGCAGGTATATAAACCGAATGTGGGTCTAATTGCGATAATAATTCTTCTATAGTTTGCTGTTCAATTTGTTTTAAATCAACGGTATCTACGTATTTCTTCTCAATCAATCTCATAATTTGTTCTATTGAGCTTGCTTTTGATCTGAATCCTACTCCTCTGATTTCTTCGTTAAACTTAAACCCTAAATACATACCAAGTATTAAGATTAATACCGATAATATAGCTAAGTTGAATTTTTTCTTTTTTTCTTGCATGTGGGAATTATATTGAAGAATTTTATTCTTTAACAACGAAGATAAGTATTTTAGCGCCTAAATAAATATGCATTTAATAGTCGATAGCGGTAGTACAAAAACTCGTTGGTGCTTGGTAAATCATCTTGATATTGTTCAAGAGATTAATACTCAAGGCATCAACCCATACGTAACATCCGAAGAAGTAATTCTAAGTATTATAAAAAATGAAGTGCTCTTAAATTTATCTCAGATGCCTTCTCATATTTTTTATTATGGGGCCGGATGTTCAAATTCTGTTAACATTTCACTATTGACAAAATGCTTAACTACCATTAACAGCGAAGCTATTATTGAAGTTGAGCATGATTTGCTTGCTGTCGCAAGAGCCCTTTGCCAAAAAAATACTGGGATTGCAATCATATTGGGTACTGGTTCTAATTCTTGTTTATACGATGGCGAGAAAATCATTAAACATACACCCTCTCTAGGTTACATCTTAGGTGACGAAGGTTCTGGTGCTTATATAGGTAAGAAGTTTTTGTCTGATTTATTTTATGGCATTGTACCAAATCATATCGCCAAATTATTTGTTGAACAAAACAATGTAACATTAGATACGGTATTAAATAAAGTTTATAAAGAACCCTCGGCAAATGCCTATTTGGCCTCGTATTGCCATTGGTTATCTAGTCAGAAACATGAAGAATATGTTCAGCAATTATTATATAATTCTTTCTCTGATTTTGTTATTAAACAATTAAAACCTTATGGTACAGATTTGACGAACAAAGTTTACTCAATAGGTTCTATAGCTTATCATTTCTCTGAAATTTGGATGAGCGTTTTGAATGAAAATGGTTATGTAGCTGAACATTCAGAACAAGACCCAATTAAAGGACTAATTAATTACCATGCCGATG
>JBKCCA010000237.1:0-5486 GCA_046305595.1 bacterium | reverse complement strand
AGTTGAAAGGTATATTTTGTTGTTGGATGATACTCCCTCTAAAAATCTATAGTCACCAGTTGATGATAAGAATGTGCCAAATATTTTATTGCCTACAGTTCTGAATTCACCAATTGCAAAAGAAGTATCGTTACTAGGTTGTTTTATAAATGTACTTGCCCATGTACCATTAAATAATTTAGTGCTATCTGCTTTCACTTCATTAAATCTTTCTTTGATATTTTTGAATGCTCTAAATGGTGTTTCTAAAGTATAGTCAGCATAATGCTTTTTCCATTTACCAACTAATGAATCTGCATATACTTCTACCGTTAATTCAGCATCGAAGAATGGTAATATAATTTGAGTGCTATCTTTTAAGGTTTTAATTTCATCAACTATTAATTGATCTTCAGCATTTTTTATGATGATAATTTTTTTACCAAGTGAATCTCTTATTTCGAAATTAAAAGGTATTTCTGCACCATTATCATTCTTTAACTTACCTAGCCAAGTTCCATCTGATAATTGATACTTAGCTTTTGGTTTACAAGTGTAAAATAAACATGATAAAATTATTAAGTAGATATTAATTGATCTTTTATTCATAATATATAAGGCTGAAATTCGTATTTTAGTAAACATAAAGATAAAAATATATATATTTACGAGTACAAAATACTGTAATTCATATGAATGGAATAAAAATATTAGTAGCTGTTTTAATTTTAAGCTTTGTGCCATACATGAGCTATTCTCAAACAAAAGCAGAGAAAAAGAAATTAAAGCAAGAACTTAAGACTTATAGAAAAATGAAACCCATGGAAATTAGATCCATGAAGTTGAATTATGAGACTAAGCTAAAGGATAAAAAGAATTTAGCTGAACAAGCTAAACAAATGCAGAAGAAAGTTGATTCATTACAAACTCTATTAAATTCTAATAGTGCTAGAATATCTGGACTTGAATCACAATTATTAGCTGCACAGGCTGAAGCTGCAGGTGCAAAGAAAGGTTCTGCAAAAGGATACTATTACCGTGTTCAATTAGGTGCATATAAATTCTTTGATGTAAATTCAAAAACTACTAAAGAAGATGATACTTTTTTAACTGAGACAAAAAATGAAATCGATAAATACGTAGTTGGTTTATTCTTCACTTTAGAAGAAGCTGATAAGTTTAAAAACGATATCAGAAAGTTAGGTATTAAAGATGCTTTTGTGGTTCCTTATAAAGACGGACAAAGAATTACGCATAAAGAAGCTGTAGAGGGTTTGAAGAAACAAAATACTATTACGGTGAAGCCTACGCCTGGTTCATGAATACAAGCTCCTTCTGAGAGGAAATACAAAGAATATATATTAATAAGTATTCAAAAAATTTAAATAAAAAAAAGTCCGAAATTAATTTTTCGGACTTTTTTTTATTTGTAGTATCTAGATTTATTACTTCAAGATTTCTCTAGCGATAACAATTCTTTGAATTTCAGAGGTGCCTTCATAAATCTGAGTGATTTTAGCATCACGCATTAATCTTTCTACATGGAATTCTTTTACGAATCCATAGCCACCATGAACTTGCACTGCTTCAACAGTTGTTTTCATAGCAACTTCTGAAGCAAATAACTTAGCCATTGAACTTGCTTGTCCGTAGTCTAATCCATTATCTTTCATCCAAGCTGCCTTTAAACATAACAATCTAGCAGCTTCAATCTCAGTAGCCATATCAGCTAATTTAAATTGAATTGCTTGATGATTAGAAATAGTTGTACCAAAAGCTTTTCTTTCTTTAGAGTATGCTAATGCTAATTCATAAGCACCAGATGCTATACCTAATGCCTGAGAAGCAATACCGATACGACCACCAGTAAGAGTTTTCATTGCGAATTTGAAACCGAAGCCATCTTCACCAATTCTATTTTCTTTAGGTACTTTAACGTCAGTAAACATTAATGAATGTGTATCTGAACCTCTGATACCTAATTTATTTTCTTTCGGACCAATCTCAAAACCTGGTGTTCCTTTTTCAACGATAATTGCATTGATACCTCTATGACCTTTTGCAACATCAGTTTGAGCGATTACAATATAATAATCAGCATTGTTTCCATTGGTAATCCAGTTTTTTGTTCCATTAATTAAATAATGGTCACCTTTATCTTCAGCAGTAGTTCTTTGCATAGTAGCATCAGATCCAGCTTCAGGCTCCGATAAACAGAACGCACCTAATTTTTGTCCGCTCGCCAATGGAACTAAATATTTCATCTTTTGTTCTTCAGAACCATAAGCTTCAATACCGTAACATACTAATGAGTTGTTAACCGATACAGCCACAGATGCAGAAGCATCAATCTTAGAAAGTTCTTCCATTGCTAAAACGTAAGAAACTGCATCTAAGCCAGCACCACCGTATTTAGGGTCTACCATCATACCCATGAAACCTAGTTCACCTAGTTTCTTAATTTGTTCTGCAGGAAATTTTTGAAGTTCGTCACGCTCAATTACTCCGGGCTTCAACTCATTTTGTGCGAAGTCTCTCGCAGCTTGTTGAATCATTAAATGTTCTTCTGACAGTTGGAAATGAATATAGTATTTGTTTATATTTTATTTTTTATCAAGGCTCAAAATTATGTGATTAAGAATAATCTTCATAGTGAGCTACTAATTTATAATCTTTCTAAGATTATATTCCTTTTATCTTATTAATAACATTACTTGTAGAGTAACCATCTACAAAATCCATAGTTTCTACTCTTCCACCTCTTTGCATTACAATATCTGCACCAACAATTTTATCTATAGTATAGTCGCTACCTTTTACTAAAACATCAGGCTGTAAGGTTTTTATTAATTCGTAAGGGGTGTCTTCATTGAAAATAACTACTGCATCTATAAAAAACATAGAGGCTAACATATGAGCTCTTGACATTTCGTCTTGAACAGGTCTTGTATCACCTTTTAGTTTTTTCACTGAGGCATCGCTATTCAAACCAACTACCATTCTTGATCCTAAATTTGCTGCACGTGATAAATAATTCACATGTCCGAAATGTATTATATCAAAACAACCATTCGTAAAAACAACTTTAAGTCCCATGTAATGCCATATATCAATCATCGTCGCAGCCTCTTCAGCTGATACAATTTTTGATTTCAACTTTGCATATTTATCGTCGTTAGTCATTTTTGTTTTTTCTAAATTTAAGAAATATGTAAAGTAAACTTATGCTACCGAAAATTAAGATAGAAAGAATTTGTGAACTATGATTTAATGTTGCATAAGCTAAACCATTTACAGCAGCTATACCATAAACTAATAAGCCCAATTGTACTGTTGCTTCGTATGCGCCAATACCACCTTGTACTGGGGCCGACATGCCAATACCACCTACTGCCATAACAAAAATTGCTGAGCTAAAACTTAAGTTAGAAGTTGATTCGATTGCAAAATAACATAAGTATGTAGAGAGTATGTACAAGATCCATATAGCAGCTGAATAAACAATAAACAAACCTTTTTTCTCCATTTTTATTACAGAAAGAATACCTTCTTTGAAGCCAATTAATATTTCGAAGAGTTTATTATATAATTTTATACTCAGTAGTTTTTCATGATATGCTTTTATAATATATAGTACTGCAACTGCGATTACCAACATCCCAATAAATACATATATTAAAATCGAAGAGCTCGAAAATTTATCGAACATAGGTATTAGAATATTGATTTTTATGAAATCAAAAATTCTACTGTATTCTAGTAAGATTGAAAAAACGAGAATAGACAATAAGAATAAAACGTCGATAATACGTTCAATGATTACGGTACCTATTAAACTATTTAAAGGAATTTTATTGGTTCGATTTAGTACGCCACATCTAGAAATTTCACCCATGCGTGGTACAGCTAGATTAGCTAAGTAACCCACCATTACTGCATGATAAGTATTTGCATTACTTGGTTCATGTCCGAGTGGTTTAATCAACATCTTCCATCTCAAACCACGAATATAATGTGCAACAATTGAAACCATTGCTGAGGCTATTACCCAGAGATAATTTGCATTACGTAAGTCAAGTACAATTTTTTGTAAGTCTTGTCCTCTGAAAGCTAACCACAATAATAATGCAGTTATACCTAATAAGACAATATATTTTATAACCGCTTTGATAAGGCTCGACTTAAACTAATTTATTATTTGAATCGGGGAAGATAGAAATGGGCTCATATTTTTTAGCCTCTTCAAACTCCATTGAAGCGTAAGAAATTATGATAACAATATCGCCTATTTGTGCTTTACGTGCAGCCGGACCGTTTAAGCAAACGATGCCAGAGCCTCTTTCACCTTTAATTACATAAGTCTCTAGACGTTCACCATTGTTTACATTTACAACTTGAACTTTTTCATGAACGATTAAATTAGCAGCATCCATTAAATCTTCATCGATTGTAATGCTACCGACATAATTCAACTCAGCTTGAGTTACTTTTGCCCTATGAATTTTCGACTTTAATACTTCTATATACATTGGGCGCAAAGGTAGCTAATTAAATTAATTTTGAAATATCTAGGCGTTGATAAACATATTATCAATAAGTCTAGTATTGCCAATTCTCAATGCTATAATCATTAATTGCTTCGAATTGGCGTTAATTTCTGACACTTCTGACATGTTTTCTGCATCTACTATGCTAATATACTCTAATGTAACATTTTTAATTTCAAGTAGTTTAGCTGTCGCTTGTTCTATAATATAGGCTATGTTATATACTTTCTGTTGAACAAGCAATTTAGAAGATACTAATGCTTCATATATTTTAGATGAGTCTTGGCGTTCATTTTCGCTTAGACGGATGTTGCGGGAACTCATCGCTAGTCCGTTCTCTTCTCTAATCACCTTACAAACAATTATTTCTGTTGTCAAGGAGAAGTCTTTACAGAGCTTTTTTACTATTACCGTCTGTTGATAATCTTTTTGTCCGAAGTATGACTTATTCGGATGTACCAATTTCAATAATTTATAGACTATTTGAGCTACTCCTTTGAAATGGCCTGGTCTCATGGCACCCTCCCAAAGCGTTTCAATTTCACCAAAAGAATGTGTCCATTCTTCATTGTTACCATACATTTCATTAACTTCTGGCAAGAAAAGTATATCACAATTTACCGATTGAAGCATGATTATATCGTTTTCAATTGGCCTAGGGTATTTATCTAAATCTTTAGGGTCATTAAATTGAGTAGGGTTCACAAAAATGCTACAAACAACTATGTCATTCTCTGATTTTGCTTGCTGAAGTAATGATAGGTGGCCCATGTGTAAAGCACCCATAGTTGGTACGAATCCAACAGCTTTACCAAGAACTCTGTGATTTTCAAGGGTTTCTTGAAGATCATTTTGGGTGTTTAGAACTATCAAAATAGTAAGATTAAAAGAGGGCTAAAATTATAAATTTTTCGTAATTACAAGCATGTTTTAAAAGAATGTTAAAAAAATCTAATATTT
>JBKCCA010000236.1:0-7701 GCA_046305595.1 bacterium | reverse complement strand
ATTAAAGACGGACGCATTCTTCCATCTTGTAGATTAATAAATGGAGTTTTTAGATGTTGTTTACCAATTTTAGCATACGATTTTCTGAAGTTGTATTTAAGATATAAATCTTCTAATCGATCTAAATCATGTTTATTACTTGGATTCTCTATATCGAATAAACCGACTTCATATCTATTCGGTTGATTCGTTAATGAATCTAATGATGTTAAATCACTTGAATAAATATTATATATAAAGAATCCGCTTATACCCATTTGAAAGCCATAAAATTTTGCACTTTCAAAATCTATTCCCATACCAACTCCCATTGCATATGAGTCACTTAAATTCTTGGTATTATTCGTATAGAACGACGCAAATCTTGCATGTCCGCCGAACTCACCATTCTTAAAAAAATAACTTAATTTATTCGAGTCTGATTTACTCTCTTGTTGATGTTCATCTTTTTTATTCTCTGCTTTCAATGTAATTGTAAGCATACTAAATAGTAAGACGAAGTATATATTTTTCACGCTTATACTTTTTTACTTTTTTCTTTTTTTAACTCTGCACGTTTTTCTTTGATAGGCTTGAAAGGTCCGTATTTATGTTGCTCTTCCGAGAATCCATCATGAAATGGACCGAAGGGATGATCAATCGGTTTACCCGCAATATTTGGCCAATCTTTTTTGATATTCTTTTTTGGTCTTGCTTGTGAATTTACATATGCAGCAACATCCCATGCTTCTTCATCTGTTAACTGTGGGTTTTCATAGTTAACACCTAATGGCATATTCGATTTTACATACCCAGCAAAACGTGATAGTCTATATAAACCTGCACCATCATTATAACTATGATCACCCCAAAGAGGAGGGTAGGTATAACTTGTTTTGTCTGCATTTGCCATTCCCTCACCATTAGCCATATGACAGCTCACACATTTATTTTGATAAACTAATTTTCCTTTCTCAGGGTCAGCAGCTCTATCTAAAAATTCAACTTCTGTAATACCACTACCTGCAGGTTTATCACCTTTTTGAACATTTGTACCTAAGAAATTAATATAACTCACAATGGCTTGCATCTCTTTGCTATCAACTGCGAGTGCTTTACCATTTAAACTTCTTTCAAAACAATCGTTCACTCTTTTCGGAATGTCTTCTTCAGCACCAGAACGTTCTCTGAATTTAGGATAGGTTGATGCTACTGCCGAATAATTATTTCCCCAAGCTTTTGCACCTGCATCGAGATGGCAGTTTTGACAATTCATGCCGTTGCTCATAGAGGCTACGGTGCCTTTCGGACCTAAATACAATGAAGTGTTTTTGATTAATTCTTTTCCATAGAGAATCATTTCTTTTTCATTAGCAGGCATCAAACTTTCATCTGGTGCTTGCCATACACTTGGTTTTGAAACTTCAACTATTGCATCTGTTGCAATAGTTGACTCTTCGATAATTTCTGGTTGGTCAGATACTGCAATGATTGCTGTGCCTGCCATCAGACTTCCAAATAGAATTGTTAAAAATGTGTTCGTTCTCATGTTGTTTTTTTATTAATGAGGAAGTCGAGGTCTTAAAAAACTATACATCCAAGTACCTAATAATGCTGATAAAATCACCACTAGAATAATTGCGTAACCACTGCCGATAAGAGCGTAAAGCGGACCCGGACAAGCACCTGCTAATGCCCAACCCATACCGAAAATAGTACCACCTATGATACTTCCTTTGTTGAATTGCTTATCTGGTATGTTTATCGCTTCACCATTTAATGCAGGTATTTTAAATTTCTTTATTATTAAGATGGATGTCATCGCTACCACAATTGCAGAGCCAATGATACCATACATATGAAAACTTTGAAATCTAAACATCTCTTGAATTCTATACCAAGAAACTGCTTCAGATTTTGTTAGCACTACACCAAACAAGATGCCTACTAATAAATATTTTATGTATTTCATGATTTAGAAAATTAGAGGTAAAATAAAATGTGTCATCAATAAGCCGCCGATAAAGAAAAATATTACAGTTACCAACGAAGGCCATTGTAATGAAGAGATACCCATGATTGCATGACCTGAAGTGCAACCTCCTGCATATCTTGATCCGAAGCCTATCATAAATCCTCCAAATACTAATACAATTATACCCTTCACACTAAATAAAAAATCTAAGTTGAATATCTGATCTGGTAATAATCCTTTGACTTCAGTTACACCTAGCTTTGCAATATCTTGTACCGTTGCATCAGAAATTTCTACAGCGTAATCAGGTTTAGCAAAAAGACTTCCAGCTAAATATCCTCCAATTAAAATACCCAATACGAAAACCATGTTCCATAATTCAGATTTCCAATTGTACTTTAAAAAGTTAATATTAAATGGTGCAACTGCAGCACAGGTATGTCGTAGTGACGAAGAAATACCTAAAGCTTTATTGCCCAGTAAAAGTAATAGGGGGACAGATAGTCCGATGATTGGGCCAGCTATATACCAAGGCCAAGGTTCGTATAAAAAATCCATATGGGTGTTTGTCTTTTAATTAAATTTTGTAAGTAATAATTGGCTTAAATACATGATTAACTATATCAGCAGAAACACAACCGTTAATTAATTTATTAACGCCCGTTCTTTGTCTACTACCGATTGAGATTACATCAACATTATTATATAAACAATATTTTTCTATGCCAGTCTCTACTTCTTTATCATTGATTACAGAATATTTTACATCTACTAATTCGTATTTGTCTGCAAACTTTTTCATGTTAGCTAATACTTCGTCATCTACCATAAATGAATTCGGAGTGTTTACTCTTAATAAATGTATTTCTGCATGAAAGGCTTCTTGTATAGTTTTTATAATCGATGGGAAATTTTCGACTTCATGACTAAAACTATTCGTAAATACTAATGATTTAACTAGCATCTCTGAACGATCACACTTCACTGTAAATACTGGTGCCGTAGCATGCATTGCAACATACTCAGCATGTGAACCTGTAATGTATTCTTTTATGCCTGTAGAACCATGGGTTCCCATCACAATTAAATCCATCGTATTCGTTTTCGTATACTTTATCGTTTCTTCATTTACATGTCCGAAACATACACACGACTTAACTTCAAACTCAGCTAATGATTCTACAAGATTTCTCATTTTAAGTTCAGTCTCTATCTTCTGTGATTTGAGTGCTTGAATATCCATCTCACCATCTTCTACTAATTCGCCTTCATTATCAAGTAATACATGTGAAGGTAAAGTAATAATATGAAGAAGATGTAATTCTACTTTTGATGTTTTTGCAATTTTCTTTGCAATATCAATTCCGAATTTTGATACATCCGAAAAATCGACAGGTACTAATATTTTCTTCATAGTTTTATAATTAAAATGGCCAAGCACCAATGCCGCCCATTAAATTGTTTGATTTATATCCTAGTTCAGCCATTAACATACAAGCCTGCCCTGAGCGATTACCGCTTCTGCAATACACAAAGTATTCTTTGCTTTTATCTAAAGCGTCTATTTGATCTCTGAAATCTGGATTAAATATATCGATGTTTACAGAACCTTGAATATGCCCTGCAGCAAATTCCTCAGGTGTTCTAACATCTAACAAAACACCATTTGCGTTTTCAAAATTTGATTTAAATTCTCTACCGTTCAAGTTGTTGAAGGGGAGAGTGTGGAGTGAGTTTAACATATTTTTAGTATTGAGTACTGAGTATAGAGTACTGAGATGATAAGCTTTACTAAATTCATCTCAGTAGCTCTTTTTTTAAATTCTACATTCTAAATTTTACATTCTACATTTAAAGTAGTGTTGACGGACAAACATAGTCACTCACCTGAAACTTCTCAGTTTCTTTGATTGATTTGAAGCCACCGTCTACGTCGATTAAGTTATCGTATCCTCTTGCTTTTAATGTTGAAGCAAAGATCATTGAACGATATCCACCAGCACAATGAACATAGTATGTTTTGTTCTTATCTACTTGCATCATGCTTTCATTGATATAATCTAATGGTGCGCTTGTTGCATTGATAATATGCTCTGAATCGTATTCGCTTTTCTTTCTAACATCTAAAATATTGATGCTTGAATCTTTTGCTTGAATCTCTGCTAATTCATTTGCAGAGATAGAACGAATGCTATCAACTTCTTTACCTGCATTTTTCCATGAATTGAATCCGCCTGCTATGAAACCAATTGCGTAATCATAACCTACACGTGCTAAACGCGTAACGATTTCTTCTTCTCTACCTGGCTCTGCAACGATTAATATTTGTTGTTTGATATCAGGTATCATTGCACCTACCCATGGAGCAAAGCTACCATCGATGCCAATGTTTACTGAATTCGGTATAAAGCCTTTCGCAAATTCTTGCGCATGACGCGTATCTAAAATTAATGCACCAGTTTCATTAGCAGCAGCTTCAAAAGCCTCTGGTGAT
Organism: bacterium; assembly: GCA_046305595.1. Classification (GTDB taxonomy): domain Bacteria; phylum Bacteroidota; class Bacteroidia; order Sphingobacteriales; family Sphingobacteriaceae; genus JAEYZM01. The sequence goes on along the minus strand of JBKCCA010000236.1, from coordinate 3,253 downwards.
AATGCTTGTGTACCTCTTTCTAATACTTGGTCAAAATTATCATAACCTTGAATGTTCATCATTACGTTTAATGGGAAGTATGCAGGTGGCGCTGTTAAGCCAGTGATAACCTCTTTGATGAATTCTTCTTTTGTCATGTCTGCTCTTAAAGCATAATTCGTTTCTTTCTGATGTCCTAATGTATCAGTAGTTTCTTTACTCATGTTTTTACCACAAGCAGAACCTGCACCGTGAGCAGGGTAAACTGTTAAGTCATCTGGCAACACCATTATTTTGTTTCTTAATGAATCAAATAAATGTGATGCTAATATTTCTTGAGTTAAATCTTCAACTACTTTTTGTGCTAAGTCTGGGCGACCTACATCACCAATGAATAATGTATCACCAGAGAATAATGCAGTCTCTTTACCGTTTTCATCTAACAATAAATAGCATGAGCTCTCCATTGTATGTCCAGGTGTGTGTAATAATTTAATAGTGATATTACCAACTTTGAATTCTTGATTATCAGTAGCAACGATAGCGTCGAAACCTAATGGCATGGTCGTCGGACCGTAAACAATAGGAGCGCCAGTAGCTTTTGATAAATCAACGTGACCTGAAACGAAGTCAGCATGAAAGTGTGTTTCAAAAACATACTTAATTGTTGCATTCGCTTGCTTTGCTCTTTCAATGTATGGTTGCACTTCTCTTAATGGATCAATGATCGCAGCTTCACCATTCGATTCGATGTAATAAGCACCTTGTGCTAAACATCCAGTGTATATTTGTTCTATTTTCATATCTTAATTTAGTATTTGAGTAGCTAGTAGCTAGAAACTAGATACATCTAGCTACTAGCTACTTTTGTACTATTTAAAAAGTAATTCCTTTGCTATAATATAAACCCCCATCACCAACACGAACCATCCGAAGCCTTTCTTCAATTTATTGCCATCGATTTTCTTTGATAAATAGTTACCGATGAAAATACCTGCGACTGCGATTGATGAAACTGTCATTAATAATGTCCAGTTCATTTCGAAATGACCTAAGTCACCCGTGAAACCGATTAATGATTTTACTGCTATGATTAATAATGATGTGCCTACCGCTTCTTTCATTGGCATGCCTGTTAATAATACCAATGCTGGTATAATTAAGAATCCGCCACCTGCACCTACTAATCCAGTTAATGTACCAACTACAAATCCTTCGATCAAAATGATTAAGAATTTGTATTTGCTTTCGCTCATATTAGAGCTATTGCTTGTTGCTTTTTTATCACGAATCATTGAAAGTGATGCGAATACCATTAGCACTGCAAACAATAACATCATCATGATATTTTTTGTTAATACGAATGAACCGATGTTCATTATTTCAGTGGGTATTGCCGGGACTAAAAATTTACGAGTGATATATACAGCAACTATTGAAGGTGCGCCGAATATGATGGCAGTTTTGAAGTTTAATAGTTTTTCTCTGTATTTAGAGTACGATCCGACTAAACTCGTTAAGCCAACAATGAATAATGAATAGGCAGTTGATTCAACCGGATCAACTTTAAATAAATATACCAAAACTGGTACAGTTAAAATTGAACCACCACCTCCGATAAGTCCGAGTGAAATTCCTATTAATGCCGAAGCAAAGTATCCGATTATTTCCATATTACTTTTTGAATGTGATACAAATATCATCACTTAAAAGCAGAATGAACGTTACAAAAGTTACATTGAGAAAAGGGGCTTTAAAGTAGGTCTATGCCATTTCTTGAGAGTTTTACTTTGCCTTTATTCTCCATTTGCTTGAGTAATCTTGAGATTACTACTCTAGATGAGTTTAAATCTCTAGCAATTTGTTCATGTGTAAAATGAATATGTGAACTACCTAAACTAGCTTTTTGTTTTACTAAATAATATTCTAATCGTTCATCCATGCTTTGAAAAGCAACACTTTGAATAACATCTAATAATTCTTTGAATCTGGTGCGATATGAATCTAGTACGAAGTAATACCAAGTTTTGTATTTAGTCATTAATTCATCCATATGCTCGATAGGTATAAGTATAGCTTCAGTATCTTCCATAGCAATGCCAGAAATGTCGCTACGTTTATCTCTTGCAGCGCATATAAAAGATAAAGCGCATGCCTCACCTGGTTCTATGTAATACATGAAAAACTCTTCGCCTTCTTCACCTTCAGTACTCAGTTTCACAGCACCTTTACTTAATAACATAATAGATTTTAAGTATTGTCCGTTTCGTAACAACTCATCATTCGCACTAAATTTTTTAAGCGTTGCTATTTCTGCAATTTTTTCTTTCAACTCTTGTTCGAATTGAGTGTATTGGTTGTTGAGTATTTCGAGAATGTTGTTCATTATAAGTATTAAGTATTAAGTATTAAGACCGTAATCTAGTCACCAGTTACTAGTACTAGTTACAAAAGTTCCTGCACATTCCACTCTATATTCTTCGAAATTTTATCTATCGGCAAATCATTCGCATCAGTCCCAAAAGGATCTTCAATTTCTTCAGCAATTAATTCTAAACTGGCGATCACATAAAAAATAAATGCGATTACTGGAATTACATAATAACCTAAGCTAAATACATATCCGAAAGGTAAAGTTACTACATAAATAAAAATAAATTTCTTCAAAAATGCAGAGTAAGAGTAGGGTATAGGTGTATTTTTAATACGTTCGCAAGCTCCACAAATATCATTGAACGATTGCAGTTCAGTATTAATGAATAACATTTGTTCTTCACTAATCTTACCATTGCGTAACATATTTTGTAATCTTTTATTCATCAATAATGAAACCTGATTAGGTATATGTTTACTATGGTCAATGCTATAATCTTTATCAGCATCTTCAAATAATTGCAATTGTGTTTCTTCGGATCTTAGATGATTTTTAAGGGCTTCAGCGAAAGCTGGAATTATTTTTTTGAAAAAATTTCTATTGTTTGTATCATCCGGAGATAATATTGCCGACAATTTTATGGCTAAGCCTCTAGAGCTATTTACTAATGAGCCCCATTGTTTACGTCCTTCCCACCAACGATCGTAGGCAGTATTTGTTCTAAAAACTAACAACATCGAAATCACGAAACTTAATAAGCCATGCATGATGGTGATATTTTTTAGATGAGAATTCTCACTCAAATTCATAAATTCTATTTCAATATATGCTACGATATAAGAATATACGCACATCAATAGAATCAATGGAAACAGCTTACGAATGGTATCAGATTTATGA
>JBKCCA010000235.1:0-4001 GCA_046305595.1 bacterium | reverse complement strand
AAAATATCTTATCCTTCAATCGATAGTTTACGTTTAGAAGATCAACAAATAGATCCATATTTGTTATTCACAATCACTGATGCAAATGGTAAAGTTGTACGTCATATTAAAGCTTCAGCGAAAAAGGGATTGAATAAAATTACGTGGGATTATAGAACTAATTCTTCTGCAGGAGTACATGAAAAATTTGTACCAAGTGCCGATCAATTATTTGCAAGTACTGAACAAGGTTCGATGGTTGCACCAGGTAAATATACTGTTCAATTAGCAAAAGTAGAAGATGGAGTATTAACAAATATTGGCGAAACGCAAACATTCAATTGTAAATTATTAGACAATAGCAGTATCAAAACTGAATTCAATGCGAACGTAGCATTTTATGAAAAAGTAAGTGACATCAGAAGAGCAGTAGGAGCGGCAGATGATTTATTTTCAAATATGCAGAGCAGAGTGAAAAGTATAGATCAAGCAATCATTGCAATGCCTGCATCATCCAAAGTTTATTTAGAAAAGTCACATGCATTGCGTAAAGAATTAAATAGTATTGCTTTGAAATTACGTGGAGATGAAACTCGCGCAAAGAGAGAGTTTGAAACACTGCCATCAATTTCAGACAGAGTGTTTGGTATACAAGGTAATATCTGGAATTCGATTGCCCCTGTACCACAGATGTACGTAGAGTCATATGAGATAGCTTCTAAGCAATTTATTGAAGTATTAGCGGCAATGAAAAAACTACATGCATCAATAGAGGCATTAGAGAGAGAATTAGAAATTAATAATGCGCCTTATACACCGGGTAGATGGCCAGAGTGGAAGTAAAATAAAAGGGGCAAACAGTTAATCTGTATGCCCCTTTTTTATATTGAAAATTATTTATTCCTTAACTACTTTATTGAAAGTCTCTAATCCATTTATAACTGTTTTAACAGTATATAAACCATTAGGTAATTCAGTAATATTAACTTTTGCGAAATTTGCATTCACTTCTTTTGCTAATACAACCTGACCTATTGAGTTATAAATTACAATGTTTTGAATATCTTTCTCTGAAGTAATGCTTAAGAAATCATTACTTGGGTTCGGATAAACATTTACATTTTCTGCTTTTGTAGATTCTACACCTACAAAAGGTTTTTTACTAAATAAAACATTATCAATATAAGCAATAGAAGCACCAGCTGGTGAACTTGCAAATATTAATTGTGCAATATTCGATTTAGTTGTAAGTCCGGTCATACCAGAGATAGGAACAGAAATACGATTCCATCCGCTTATAGTAGGAGTGATGATTGTTTCATGCTCTACGTCATTTCCGCCACCAAATGCACCATCTGCACCAAAGTCAACTAATTTAAATTTGAAAGTTGTTGAGTTAGGTGTCCATAAATCAAACTGAAATGAATCCATAGAACTGATGTTTAATTGATTAACAACTGTTTCAATTCCAACAAAATCTAAACCAGTGTATTTTTTTACATCATCAGATCCGATTTGAATATCAGTTAATGTTGCTGATGACCAAGATGTTCTCCAAGTATCAACTGAAACGTTAGTATATGCATTACTAAACATCGACATTACATCAGCAGCTAATTTTGTTGGTGTTGCGGCTGCAATAGTAGGTTCAGTAACTACTGCAACACCTTTACTAAATAAAATATTATCTAAATACACAACAGATGTTCCCGCTGGTGAACTAGCAAAAATAATTTGTGCAATATTTGATTTAGTAGTAAGTCCAGTCATTGTTGAAAGTGGAACAGAGATATGATTCCATCCATTTATAGTTGGAGTAATTGTTGTTTCATGTTCTACGTCATCACCGCCACCAAAAGCACCATTAGCACCAAAATCTACTAATTTGAATCTAAATGAAGTTGAATTTGGAGTCCATAAATCAAATTCAAATAAATCCATAGCAGAAATGTTGATTTGATTTGTTATTGATTCTACACCCACAAAATCTAAGGCTGTATATTTCTTTACATCATTACCCGCCACTTGAACATCAATAAGAGTTGCTGATGACCATGATGTTCTCCATGTATCAACTGTAACGTTGCTATATACATTACTAAATAATGAAATAACATCTGCTGGTACTTTAGTTGGTGATGGTGCTGCTACTGTAGGCTCAGCTAATGTTGTACCTGCAGAAAACGTAATGTTATCGAAATAACAAACATTATCACCCGTTCTACCCGCCAAATTAAAATCCATAAAAACTATAATTTGAGCTATTCCTGTTGATGATGGTTCGCCAATTTTAGATGTAAAATCGAAGGTTAATTCTTCCCATTGGTTAATCAAAGTGTTTGATACTTTAATTTCGCCTGATGAAGCTAATGAACCTGTAGCAAACTTAATTCCTACATCACTAATCACCGATTTATAAACCATCATTTTTACAATAGCGTTAGATGCTGATAGTGTAAATGTGCCAATGCTTGCGCCATTTGCTGACTCACATCCTGCCCATGGGTTACCAACTTGTAAAGCTGTAAATTTAGCAACTGTGCTAGATGTATTGATACCTGTTGCACTCGGATTACTAACGAACTCTAATGCTGGATTTGTGCCATTTTCGAAGGTTGTCCAGCCCCAACTTGCTCCTTGACCTCCCGTCTCAAAATTAATCGGGTTGTTTTGCGAAAATCCAATACTCGAAATAAGTATGGCTACGCTTAGTGTAATTATTCTTTTCATATATAAAATTTTGAATTATTATTATTATTTGTATATGCAATATAATATAAATATTACTTAAAGTATAAAATACCATAAGTATTTTTACATTTTTTTGTACTTATGTTGTATTTTGCAGTATGAAAATACCGAGTACCTATTTCTTATCAGACCACACTATCCCTTTAAAAGATTACTTTGTTTTCGGCTTATCCATTGATTGTGTAGTTTTCGGATATCATGAAGGTGAAATTAAAGTACTATTGGTACAAAGAGATGTGGAACCTTTTAATGGACATTGGGCTCTAATTGGTGATTTAGTAGAACCTGAAAAGAATCTTGAAGAGGCAGCTAATAATGTATTAGAAAAACTCACAGGATTGAAAAATATCTATATGAAGCAGTTTTTTACCTTTGGTAGTGTTGACAGACACCCTTTAGGTCGAGTAGTTACAGTAGCGTATTTTTCGTTAGTGAACAGTATAAACTATCAACCCATTGCCTCATCTTGGGCGAAGTCAGCTGAGTGGATAAATATTAATAACTTACCTGAACTTGCATTTGATCATTCTAATATTTTATGTAAAGCAATTGAAACTTTAAAAGATGAAGTGCGTCAAAAACCTATCGGATTTGAACTATTGCCACAGAAATTTACTCTTTTAGAATTACAATTATTATACGAAGCTTTATTAGGATATAAATTTGATAAATCTAATTTTCGAAAAAAGATTCAAGAAATGAATATTCTTAGACCTTTGAACGAAGTGAAACTAAATGTCTCACATCGCCCAGCTAAATTATTCGAATTCGATGAAAAAAGATATAGAAAATTAGAAAAAGAAGGCTTCTCTTTTGAACTGTAATATATTTTTGTAAGAAAATTAAATCAAAGCTTTTTTATTTTCAAATACTAATTTCGGACTTCTATCTGTTTTGAAAAGACCCCAGTGTTTTTCAGGTTCCATCGGATCTGATGAGCCTTTCCATTTCTCATCAAAGGCTTCAAAAAAGAAAGTGAGTATTTTATTTTCGGATGTCCACTCCATCAAATCTTCATAATAAATTTTCTGATTCTCTTCGTTCACATGTTCTGAGTGAATGCCAACACCGTGTGAATTAGTTGCCCAACCTGCTTCTGTAATTACAATCGGAATGTTAGGGTATTGCTTAGCTACTAATTCATAATTTGCAATAGTGTATTCTACTGCTTCGTGTATGTGCTTATATTCCCAAACTGGGTAAGTATGTATAGAAATAAAATCTATTACTTCTGCTAATGGTTTTAAATAATTTAAACATTGAACATAATT
>JBKCCA010000234.1:0-4516 GCA_046305595.1 bacterium | reverse complement strand
TTATTTTAGTGATTTCAATTTTAGTGCCTCTCAATCGCTCTTCAAAACCTTGTGTTCTGGCAGCTATGCCTACAACTGTTATCATACAACTACCTAATGAAGCTGCTAATAAATCAGTAGGTGAAAACGATTCTGCTTTTCCTTGGTTATCTAATGGAGCGTCAGTAATAATTTTATTGCCCGAATATAGATGTTGAGCTTCAGTTCTAAGTTCGTCGATATAAATAGTTTCGATGGTAGGCATAATTTTATAAATTTTACGTTGTGCTTATAATTGAATTATAAATTTGCATAATTATTGTTTAATATTGAATATGTATCGCCAATTACTTTTCATTTTTTCGCTTTATCTCTTCGGGCATACACATTTAGCTATAGCTCAATCTTCTTCTTTAAGTACTTTTAAAGATGAAGAAGCTACAAAATTTGTATATAAAAAAGAATGGAGTGGAGGTGCAACGCTGAATAATAGAGGCTTTGGCGCGATACTTAGGTATGCAATAATACCAAGCAACTTCATGAAAATTCAATTTGAGTCTGAATTGGTTAAGCTCAAACATGCAAAAGAAATCAAAGTAGTAAACCCCTATTATAATAATTCAAAATCTTATGTATATGGTAAAGAAAATGTTTTCTACCCATTTCGAACTGGTATTGGATCTCAATTTTTAATATTTGATAAAGCTGCCAAAGATGGTGTTGAAGTAAGTGCTACTTTCATGGGTGGAGCAAGCTGGGGTATATTGAAGCCAGTATATTTAGAAGTATTAAAAGACAGCAACAATCCGTTTGAACCTGTGTTAGTATCAGAGAAATTCGATAAAAATTTACATGATGAACGAAACATTTTAGGCTATTCGGGTTTTACTAGAGGCTTGAATGAGTTGTCGGTGGTGCCGGGTTTGTATTTAAAATCTGGACTTAATTTTGACTGGGGTTCAAAAGACGATCGAATCATGTGTATTGAGGCAGGTGTAGTAGTCGATTACTTTTTAAAAGAAGTGCCAATAATGGCTGAGTTTCAAAATATAAAAAACCAAAATGCATTTGTCTCATTATATGCGACAGTTCTTTTTGGTAAAAAATATTAGTTTTGCAAGATGATTGATTTACCAATTGTAACAGAAGAAAAAAGAGAACGCAAGCCAGAATGGTTGAGAGTAAAATTACCTGTAGGTAAAGAATATGCTCATGTTCGCAGTCTTGTCGACAAACATAAATTACATACCATTTGTGAGAGTGGCAATTGCCCAAATATGGGTGAATGTTGGGGTGCAGGCACTGCAACATTTATGATCTTGGGTAATATTTGCACACGCTCATGTTCGTTTTGTGCAGTAGCAACAGGCAGACCATTGGCTGTTGATATGGAAGAACCAGAGAGAGTAGCTACCTCTGTACAATTAATGAATGTAAAGCATTGTGTGATTACATCTGTTGATAGAGATGATTTAAAAGATGGAGGTTCAATAATTTGGGCTGAAACGATTAATGCTATTCGAAGAAAATCACCAGAAACAACATTAGAAACTTTGCTACCTGACTTTAAAGGTCAATGGGATAATCTTGCGAGAGTTTTAGAAGTAAGACCAGAAGTTGTTTCTCATAATTTAGAAACTGTAAGAAGATTAACAAAAGAAGTTCGTATTCAAGCAAAATACGATAGAAGTTTAGAATGCCTGAAACATATATCAGCAGCCGGATTGAGAACTAAGTCGGGTATTATGCTCGGATTGGGTGAGACAGAGGATGAGGTGTATGAAGCTATGGATGATTTATTAGCTAATGGTGTACAAATATTAACATTAGGTCAATATTTACAGCCTACAAGAAAGCATCATGCAGTAATAGAATACATACATCCTGATTTATTTGCAAAATTCAAAGAAGTTGGAATGGCTAAAGGGTTTAGAGTAGTAGAAAGCGGACCGATGGTTCGATCATCATACCATGCAGAAAAACATTTATTCGAACTTTAAAAGTTAATGACACCAAAAATCAAGCAAAAGATTTCTGAGGAGGAATTAATCTATCTACTTAAGATAAAAGATACATCGGCTTTAGAATATTTATATGATTACTATTCTAAAGCCTTGTATAATGTCATTTACCAAATCGTTCAAAGTGAAGAGGTAGCAGAAGATGTTTTACAAGAAACTTTTATTAAGATTTGGAATTCATTTGAAATGTTCGATACTACAAAAGGACGTTTATATACATGGTTTAGCAATATCGCTAGAAACTTATCAATAGATAAAGTAAGGTCTAAAGAATTTCGCAATCAATCACAAAACCAAGACATAGAAAATCACGTAAATGTGATAGATGTTCGTATAAATCATGCATTTAATACGGAGACTTTGGGCTTGAAAGAATTGGTTAATAAATTACGACCCGAATACAAACAATTGATTGAGTTGATTTATTTCAATGGCTTTACACATGCCGAAGTTGCAGAGCATTTAGATATGCCACTCGGTACTGTAAAGGCAAGAATTAGAGCAGCTATTTTAGAACTTAGAAAATATTTTAATTAAGGTGGACGTACAAGCATACATAGAATCAGGCGTATTGGAACTTTATGTTTCTGGTGCTCTCACAGAACAAGAGATGCGCGAAGTAGAACGTATGGCTCATCAATACCCTGCGATTAAACAAGAGCTTGATGAGATCGAGAATAGTTTTTTCGAAATGGCCAATGATCTTCATACTGGCCCAAGAGCTTCTCTAAAAGATGAACTCTTGAAGAATGTAAAAATGAGTGTGACGGGTACTACTCAAAAAAATATTGTTTCTGAAAAAGTAGTTGTAAATTCTGAATCGGTTGAACAAAAAGAAGAGACTGCAAAAGTCATTAACCTTCCGAAGAAAAAATCAAACACTTATAAATTTGCATTAGCTGCTTCTGTAGCATTATTAATTGCAAGTACTTCAACTTTGTTAGTAGTATACAATTCACTTACTAATACAGAAGAAAAGCTAGTTGATTTACAAACTAAATACAACGAATCTACAACTCGACTTGCTAGTTTAAAAACTAGTTATGATGAGAGTCAAAATATGATTGGCAGTTTACGTGCTGCTGATGTTCAAAAATTAAAGCTAGACGGATTGGCAATTTCACCTGAGTCAGAGGCGATGGTGCATTGGGATAAGGCAACGAAAAAAGTTATTCTTGATCCTATGAATTTACCACGTACTGATGAAACACATGATTATCAATTATGGGCAATTGTTGATGGTAAACCCGTTGACCTTGGTACGTTTAGTCCGGGCGACAACGAACTCAATATTTACCTTATGAAGTCTATCGAAGCACCACAAGCATTTGCAATCACACTAGAACCGAAAGGTGGTAGTGAGAACCCGACGATGGAGCAGATGTATGTGATGGGCAAGATCTAGGACGTATTCAGTATTCCGAATCAAGATATTTGTAAATATTAACGTTGATTATTTATTTTTTATAAAAAGGATTTATTTGATATAACCTATACAAATAGAATGTCGTAAAATAAAATTCGTGAATCGGAATACTGAATACGGAATACTAAATACGGTCTAGAATTCTTTGGCCAAAAACTTCCCCGTATAACTCTTCTTATCTTTACAAAGCTGTTCTGGTGTGCCTTCGAAAATTATTTGTCCGCCGCCGGCACCTCCCTCAGGTCCCATATCTATTACATGATCGGCAACCTTTATTACATCTAAGTTATGTTCAATCACTAAGACAGTGTTACCTCTATTTACTAATTCATTTAAAACTTTTAATAGAATTCTGATGTCTTCGAAATGCAAGCCCGTAGTAGGGTCATCTAAAATGTAAATAGTTTTACCTGTATCTTTTTTAGAAAGTTCTGTTGCTAATTTCACTCTTTGTGCTTCACCACCAGATAGTGTTACAGATGATTGTCCTAGCGTTATATAACCTAAGCCTACATCTTGTATCGTTTTTATTTTTCTGAGGATGTGTGGCATATTTTCAAAGAAGGGGACTGCTTCTTCTATACTCATATTTAAAACATCAGCAATTGATTTGCCTTTGTAACGCACTTCAAGTGTTTCTCTATTATATCTTTTACCATTACATGTTTCGCATAATACTTGAACGTCTGGCAAGAAATTCATTTCAATAACTTTCATACCTGCACCTTCACAAGTTTCACATCTACCCCCTTTTACATTGAATGAAAATCTACCTGGCTTATATCCTCTGATTTTTGCTTCAGGTAATTGAACAAATAAGTTTCTGATATCTGAAAATACGCCTGTGTATGTAGCAGGATTTGAACGTGGAGTTCTACCAATTGGAGTTTGATCAATTTCAATTACTTTATCTACATTCTTTAATCCTTCAATCGATTTATATGCTAATGGTTTGCGCTTTGAATTATATATGTATTGATTTAAAATCGGATAAAGAGTTTCATTAATTAAAGTTGATTTCCCAGAACCAGAAACACCAGTTACACATATGAATTTACCTAATGGTAATTTCAAATCTACATTTTTCAAA
>JBKCCA010000233.1:0-6102 GCA_046305595.1 bacterium | reverse complement strand
CAAATCTCTTTGTAGCAGGCTTAGCAATATCGTGTAAAATAGCAGCCCACCTTAACCATAAATCATCTGTATGTTGACAAATATTATCGAGTACTTGTAAAGTATGATAGAAATTATCTTTGTGTGATTTGCCATTTACCGTCTCTACACCGTACAATTGAGCCATTAATGGAAAAATCAATTGCAATAAGCCTGTATCAAACAAATGATTGAATCCAATTGATGGTTTTGCCGAAAGTATAATTTTATTTAATTCATCGGTTACTCGTTCTTTAGAAACTATTGAAATACGATGAGCATTTCTCTTAATTGCTTCGAAAGATTCTGACTCAATTTGAAAGTTCAATTGCGAGGCAAATCTTATGGCACGCATCATCCGAAGAGGATCATCTGAATAGGTGATATCAGCATCTAATGGTGTACGAATAATTTTCTTCTTCAAATCATCTATACCATTAAATGGGTCAATCAATTGTGCATAGTCAACTTTATTAAGACTTATAGCCATCGCATTGATACTAAAATCTCTACGATTTTGGTCATCTTGTAAACTTCCGTCTTCAACAATGGGCTTCCTTGATTCTGTTCTATATGATTCTTTTCTAGCACCTACAAACTCAATATCCCAATCTTGATAAAATAGTTGAGCTGTTCCGAAATTCTTGAAAAAATTGACTTTAGCGCTCTTTCCAATCTTGTGAGCAACTAATTCAGCAAACTGCATACCATTACCTATGATCAAAAAATCTAAGTCTTTAGATGGCCTATTCAACAGTTTGTCTCTAACAAACCCTCCTATTACATATGCAGGTGTCTTAGTTTCTGCTGCGACCTCTGCAACGTATTTAAAAACTGGATGTGTTAGAAAATGCTTCATTTGTGCACGAAGATACTAATTATTGATTTTTTGTGAAATCAAATATTAATTGGTTAAATTTGAGTGTGAAAAAAATATTAACCTATTTATTCGTTTCCTTGTACTTAATAGGAACAACAGAGCTTTCTCAGCTTCTGAAAATAGGTTACTTCATTGAACATTATATCGAACATAGAAATGTTAATGAGAACTTGTCTTTAGTAGAATTCATAGATATTCATTATGTACAACCTACTGTTATGGATGATGATTACACAGAAGACATGCAGTTACCTTTTAAAACTCATAATGATTGTCATTCTTACTCAAACTCTAGTTTTGCTGTAGATCTTAAACAAGAAATAAGTATCATTACTCCTTTCATTGAATACTCAGCAAATCATAAAGCTTATATTAACCCTAATAATATATCTCAATATTTAGATGAGATATTTCAACCTCCTCGTATTGCTTAATCTTTAAACGATTAATCAAATAATTTAAGAAATATTTAAAAACATTATTCATGTTAAATGCAATTATATCATTTTCTGTAAAACAGAAACTGATTATCGCTTTATTCATATTAGGATTAATTGGTTGGGGCATACGAGAAGTTACCCGCCTACCAATAGATGCTGTACCCGATATAACCGATAATCAAGTACAAATTATTACAGTAAGTCCGGCATTAGGCGCCCCCGATGTCGAACGACTTATTACATTCCCTATTGAACAAGCAAATAGCAATATACCCGGCATAAAAGAAATTAGAAGTTTCTCTCGATTCGGGTTGTCGTTAGTTACTATCGTTTTTGATGATGCAACAGATGTATACTGGGCACGTCAACAAATAGCAGAGCGTCTTATAAAAGTTCAGTCAGAGTTACCAAGTGGTGTAGGGAACCCAGAGTTAGCGCCAGTTACGACCGGACTTGGAGAAATATATCAATATGTAGTGAAACCTAAAAAAGGTTTTGAGAATGCTTTTAGTTTAACAGAGTTAAGAACTATTCAAGACTGGATTATCAGACGTCAACTATTAGGAGTTAAAGGCGTGGCAGATGTTTCTAGTTTCGGTGGATCTTTGAAGCAATATGAAGTGAGTATTAATCCGAATAGACTACAGGCCTATGGAGTTACTCTCTCTGAAATATACGATGCCCTAGCAGAAAATAATGCAAATACCGGTGGTGCTTACATCGAAAAAGCTGAAGGTATTTTATACATACGCTCAGAAGGATTGTTAAAAAACTTTGAAGACATCAGAAACATTGTAATTAAAAGCAATGCCAGCTCTACACCTCTAACCATTCGTGATGTAGCAGAGGTCAAAGAAGCAGAAGCGATTCGTTATGGTGCAATGTGTTATAATGCCGACGGTGAAGTTGCTGGTGCAATCGTTATGATGCTTAAAGGCGCCAACTCATCTGAAGTAATAAAAGATGTAAAATTAAAAATTGAAAGCATTCAAAAAACATTACCTGAAGGCGTAGAGATTGAAGCATTTCTCGACAGAAGTAAAATGGTGGGAAATGCTATAGGTACAGTTGAGAAAAATTTACTAGAAGGAGCCTTAATTGTAATCTTTGTATTGGTGTTGTTCTTAGGTAATTTGAGAGCAGGGCTTATCGTAGCATCTGTAATTCCACTATCAATGTTGTTCGCTATAATCATGATGAACATGTTCGGAGTGAGTGGTAATTTAATGAGCTTAGGGGCTATAGATTTCGGATTGATTGTGGATGGTGCGGTAATTATCGTCGAAGCAATTATGCATCAACTCAGCCACTCAAAAAGCTTTACAAATGTAGCGCGATTGAATCAAGAAGAGATGAATACGCAAGTCAAATCATCGGCAAGTAAAATGATGAATTCAGCGGTATTCGGACAAATAATAATTCTGATAGTTTATTTGCCAATATTTACTTTACAAGGTATAGAAGGAAAAATGTTTGCTCCAATGGCTGCAACTGTAGCCTTTGCTTTGTTAGGTGCGTTTATATTATCATTAACATATGTGCCAATGATGAGTTCATTATTCATCAGTAAAAAAATTAAACACGAGCCAAATATTTCTGACAAAGCAATGTTTACTATAGAGAGAAAATATCAATCGTGGTTAGAAAAAATATTGCAACATCCGAAGACAACATTAGCAACAGTTTTTATAGCATTCGTTTTATCAGTTACTGTATTATTAAATATGGGTGGTGAATTTATACCTGAATTAGAAGAAGGTGACTTCGCCGTTGATACGAGAATTTTGACCGGCAGTAATTTAAAAACAACTATTGAGTCAACACAAAGAACAGCAAAAATTTTAGTAGACAGTTTCCCGGAAGTTGAAAAAGTAGTTACGAAAATTGGAAGTGGAGAAATACCTACAGACCCTATGCCTATTGAGGCTAGCGACATGATGGTAATTTTGAAAGACAAAAAAGAATGGACTAGTGCAGAAAGTTATGATGAGTTAGCAGAAAAGATGAGTGCAAAACTTTCAAATGTACCGGGTGTAACATTCGGATTTCAATACCCAGTTCAAATGAGATTTAATGAATTGATGACTGGTGCAAGACAAGATGTTGTTTGTAAAATTTTCGGAGAAGATTTAGACACCTTACAGAAGTACGCAACTGAATTAGGTAAAATAATTCAAACGGTTGAAGGAGCTAAAGATTTATATGTTGAACCAATTGGTGGCATGCCTCAAATTGTAGTAGAATACAATAGAGCAGCAATGGCACAGTATGGTGTACGTGTAGATGATGTAAACAAAGTAATGCAAACTGCATATGCAGGTGCTATTGCTGGCAAGATATATGAAGGAGAGAAAAGATTTGATTTAGTATTACGAATGGATAAAAAATTCAAGTCTGATGAACATAACTTAGATGAATTATTAATTCCTACAAGTAATGGTAATGCAATACCACTTAGGCTAGTTGCAAATATCTCTATTATTGATGGCCCTAACCAAATTCAAAGAGAAGATGCAAAACGAAGAATCATTGTTGGCTTTAACGTAAGAGGCCGAGATGTTCAAAGTATAGTTATAGAACTTCAGAAAAAAGTAGATACTAAAGTAGATTTGCCTCCTGGATATTTTGTGAATTATGGAGGTGCATTCGAAAATTTAATAGCAGCGAAAAATAGATTATCAATTGCTGTACCTATTTCACTTTTATTAATATTGATTATGTTATACTTCGCATTTGGATCTATCTCACAGGGTGTATTGATTTTTTCTGCGATTCCATTATCAGCTATTGGAGGAGTATTTGCATTATATATAAGAGATATGCCTTTTAGTATTTCAGCAGGTATAGGATTTATTGCATTATTTGGAGTTGCTGTTTTGAATGGTATAGTATTGATAGCAGAATTTAATAGGCTAAAAGATGAAGGAATAAAAGACCCAAGAAGAATAGTAATTCAAGGAACTAAAATCAGACTACGCCCTGTATTAATGACAGCATCTGTAGCCTCATTAGGATTTATACCAATGGCATTAAGTGGTGGTGCTGGAGCTGAAGTTCAAAGACCATTAGCGACAGTAGTAATTGGTGGTTTATTATCAGCTACTATATTAACATTATTTGTACTACCTGTATTATATGCAAGTTTTAGCAAGTTGAAAGTTAAAAGCAATGTTTCTGTTATGGTTGTTATTTTAACATTATTTACCTTCACAGCAAATGCACAAGTAAGTTTAAATTGGGATGATACAAAATCAAAGATTAGTTCTAATAATTCTTATTTTAAATCGATAGATGATTATAAATCTGAAATTAAAAAAGTAAGAGCTGGTGGATATGAAATTCCGAAAACAGAATTTTTATATCAACAAGGTCAATACAATAGTTCTGAAAAAGATAAGTCATATTCATTATTTCAGACTTTCCACTTCCCAACATATTATTTAAATAATAATGAACTATTTAAAGCAAATAAAGATTTAAATATTTTAAATGCTGAAATAAATAAAGCCCAATTATTGTCTGAATTACATTATCAATTCTATTTAATAAATACCATTAAAGAAAAAATAAATTTCTTAGAACAACTGCAATCAGAAGTAATTCAAACAGAAATTAATGTAAATAAACAATATGAATTAGGTCAATTGAGTATTCTAGAAAAATCTAATGTTAACTTCAATTTAAATAAGATTTCAAGAGAAATTGAAATACAAAAAATTGAATTGAAACAGCAACTATTGTATTATAACTTACTATTGGGAAGCAAGAGTAATGAATTTATGCCTACTTACTCTATTGAAATTATAAGTTCTGAAACTATCAATAATAATGAGGGTGTATTCGAGAAAAAACTAAAACAAATAGAAACTATCAATAGACTATCTTGGAAAACAGAGCAATCAAAAATATATCCTGATATTAAAATTGGTTATACTAATCAAAGTTTAAATGGCATTTTAGATTATGGTAGACCTGCTGTGAATTCAGATCGATTTCAATTTATCAGTGCTGGACTAAGTGTACCATTGTTTTTTGGAGCACAAAATGCGAAAAACAAAATGGCAAAACTTGAATGGGAACAGAGCAAATATATTCAAGAGTTAGAATTAGAAAAACTAAAAATTAAAAAGTCAGAATTAATTGAATTAATAAAAGCTAAAAATATTCAATGCGTCAATTATCAGAACTCATTAATACCTGAATTAATTCAAGCTATGAAAGCGGCAAACAAACAATTAAATGCTGGCAATATAAAACATATTGAATGGTCACAATATATCAGTCAATTAACCGATAGTTACAATTTGTATTATGAATTAAAACTTTCATACATACAAAATATAACTGAGTATAAACTTTTAAATAATGAATTGTAAAATGAAAAATATCATCACATATACACTTGTTATTTTAGCTTTGACGGCTTGTCAATCTAAACAAGAAACATCTAGTGCAGGCACTGAAGTATCTGAAAATACTTTAGTACTTACACCTGAGCAGTTGAAAAATATAGAACTATCAACAACTGAATTATCTCAAAAGCCTATTAGTAACATTATAAAAGCTATTGGAATAATCGATGTTCCACCAAGAAGTTTAGTTAATATATCTACTCCATATGGTGGTTATTTGAAATATACAAGGTTATTACCCGGACAAAAAGTGAAGAAGGGTGAGACATTGGCTATTATAGAAGATCAGCAGTTTATTCAATTAGAAAGAGAATATTTAAGCATCAAAAATAAACTTGAATTAGTAAGCAAT
>JBKCCA010000232.1:0-3405 GCA_046305595.1 bacterium | reverse complement strand
AACGAATTCTCTTCGGTCCCACATCACCCAATCTCTTCTTACGATTCTCTTCATACTCTGTGTAATTTCCATCGAAGAAATAAACTTGAGAATCACCTTCGAATGCAAGTATATGCGTACACACTCTATCTAAGAACCAACGATCGTGAGAAATAATTACTGCACATCCGCCGAACTCTTCTAAAGCTTCTTCTAATGCACGTAAAGTATTTACGTCGATATCGTTCGATGGCTCATCTAGTAATATTACGTTCGCACCTTGTTTCAACATCATCGCTAAATGAACTCTGTTTCTTTCACCACCCGATAACATTGCAATTTTCTTTTGTTGATCTGCACCATTAAAATTAAAACGAGAAACATATGCTCTTGAATTAATTTGTTTGTTGCCTAACAACATAGTATCTGTACCACCAGTGATTAACTCAAAAACTGTTTTCTCTGGGTCCATATCTTTATGCAACTGATCTACGTGTGCAAGCTTTACTGTCTCACCAATTTTAATTGATCCTGTATCTGGTTGCTCTTCACCTGTAATTAATTTGAAGAGGGTGGTTTTACCGGCACCGTTCGGACCTATAATACCTACTATACCTGCAGGTGGTAATGACAAACTTAAGTTTTCATAAAGTAATTTATCGCCATATGATTTAGAAATATTATTCGCCTCAATAACTACATTTCCTAAACGTGGTCCGGGTGGAATAAATAATTCTAATCTCGCTTCTCTTTCTCCTGTTTCCTCACTCGCTAATTTTTCATAATTCGATAAACGCGCTTTTGATTTTGCATGTCTAGCCTTCGGTGCCATACGCACCCATTCTAATTCTCTCTCTAAAGTTTTCTGACGTTTCGTCTCTTGCTTTTCTTCCATCGCTAAACGCTTAGACTTTTGCTCTAACCATGATGAGTAATTACCTTTCCATGGAATACCTTCGCCTCTGTCTAACTCTAAAATCCAGCCCGCAACATTATCTAAGAAATATCTATCGTGTGTTACTGCTATAACTGTTCCCTTGTATTGCTGTAAATGTTGCTCTAACCAATCAATAGATTCAGCATCTAAGTGGTTGGTAGGCTCGTCTAATAATAACACATCTGGTTCTTGTAATAATAATCTACATAAAGCGACTCTTCTTCTTTCACCACCTGATAATACATTGATAGGGGTGTCTGATTCTGGGCAACGTAATGCATCCATCGCGCGCTCTAATTTTGAATCGAGCTCCCATCCGCCTATTGCATCAATCTGATCTTGCAATTCACCTTGGCGCTGCATTAATTTGTCCATTTTGTCAGCATCTTCATAATACTCTGGCAATGCAAACTTTTCATTGATACTTTCGTATTCTTCCAGGATGTCGGTGACATTTTTAACTCCTTCACGCACCACTTCAATCACTGTTTTGCTCTCATCTAACTGAGGCTCTTGCTCTAAATAGCCTACAGTATAGCCTGGAGAAAACACTACTTCCCCTTGAATAGCCTTATCTAAACCTGCAATAATTCTTAATAACGACGATTTACCCGCCCCGTTAAGTCCGAGTACCCCAATCTTCGCCCCGTAAAAAAACGATAGGTAGATGTTTTTAAGTACTTGTTTTTGTGGAGGATGGATCTTATTGACCCCCGCCATTGAAAATATTATCTTCTCGTCTGACATTTTGAAAAAATTTTACGCGAATATCGTAATTTTTTCTGCCATTATTCAGATGGCCTAGTTTTTGACCATTGTTGATAATATTAATTATTTGTTCAATAGAACAAATTGATATATTGTAACGTTTTCTATCATGAAAGGAATTATATGGAAGCTAAATTTTCACCTAGGGTAAAAGATGTAATCTCGTACAGTAGAGAAGAGGCCTTACGTTTAGGCCACGACTATATTGGGGCAGAACATCTTTTGTTGGGACTTATTAGAGAGGGAGATGGTGTTGCGATAAAAGTGATCAAATCATTTGGTATCGATACAACTCGCTTGCGCAAATCTGTTGAAGATGCTGTTAAAGGTACTTCAGGAACGAACGTTAATCTCGGTAACATCCCTTTAACAAAACAAGCAGAAAAAGTATTAAAGATAACTTATCTTGAAGCGAAGATATTTAAAAGTGAAGTAATTGGTACCGAGCATTTGCTCTTATCAATATTACGCGATGAAGATAATATAGCTTCACAAATTTTATCTCAGTACAATGTTAACTATGAAGTTTTCAAAGCTCAGCTAGAAAACTTTAAAATCAATCCGACTGCCGAAGCACCTCAAAACCCATCAGATGATGATGGTTTCAAAGAGGAAGAAAGTTTTTCTGCACCGAAAAAAGCGGGAGATTCTAAATCTAAAACTCCAGTGCTTGATAATTTCGGAAGAGATTTAACTCGCGCTGCTGAAGAAGGTAAACTTGATCCGATTGTAGGACGTGAAAAAGAAATTGAAAGAGTATCTCAAATTCTTTCTCGTCGTAAAAAGAACAATCCGATTTTAATTGGTGAGCCAGGTGTTGGTAAATCTGCGATTGCAGAAGGACTTGCATTGAGAATTGTACAAAGAAAAGTTTCGAGAGTATTATTCAATAAAAGAGTAGTGACGCTTGATCTTGCTTCATTGGTTGCGGGTACAAAATACCGCGGACAGTTTGAAGAAAGAATGAAAGCGGTGATGAATGAATTAGAGAAATCACCAGATGTGATTTTGTTTATAGATGAAATTCATACTATCGTTGGAGCAGGTGGTGCATCAGGTTCATTAGATGCATCGAATATGTTCAAGCCAGCATTAGCTCGTGGAGAAATTCAATGCATTGGTGCTACTACACTTGATGAGTATCGTCAATACATTGAGAAGGATGGTGCATTAGATCGTCGTTTCCAAAAAGTTATTGTTGATCCTGCAACTCCTGAAGAAACTGTGGTCATCTTAAATAACATTAAAGAGAAATACGAAGAGCATCACAACGTAACGTACACTCCAGAAGCAATTAATGCTTGTGTGAATTTAACGACTCGTTATATGAGTGATCGTTTCTTGCCTGATAAAGCTATTGATGCTTTAGATGAAGCAGGTTCTAGAGTTCATATCACTAACATTCACGTACCTCAAAATATCATCGACATCGAACAGAGAATTGAAGATATTAAGGTAGAGAAAAATAAAGTGGTACGTTCTCAGAAATACGAAGAAGCTGCAAAACTTCGTGATACTGAAAAACAATTATTAGAACAATTAGAGGCTGCAAAGGCAGAGTGGGAAGCAGAAACTAAAACTAGAAAATATACAGTAACTGAAGAGAATGTTGCTGATGTTGTTTCTATGATGACAGGTATACCAGTAAGCAGAGTAGGACAAACAGATAGTCAACGATTGTTGCAAATGGCAGATGAGTTGAAGGGTAAAATCATCGGACA
>JBKCCA010000231.1:0-11759 GCA_046305595.1 bacterium | reverse complement strand
ACTGAAAAGCAATCGGCTGTTGAGAATGTAAATATTGAAAAATACATTTCAGATAATAAATTAAATCCGACGAAAACTCCAACAGGTTTAATGTACATCATTTCAAAAGAAGGTTCTGCAGAAAAAGCAGTTGCAGGTGATACTGTAGTTGTGCATTATACAGGGAAATTATTAAATGGAAATAAATTTGATTCATCGTTAGATGTTGGTAAACCAATTGAATTCCCTGTAGGAAAAGGTATGGTGATCAAAGGTTGGGATGAAGCATTAATGATGCTTGGTAAAGGTACTAAAGCAACATTAATCATTCCTTCAGCTTTAGGTTATGGTCCGAACGACGTTGGTAACGGTGCTATTCCAGCTTACTCAACTTTAGTATTTGACGTTGAATTAGTAAATATTAAGAAAGCTAAGTAATGATAAGAAAGATATTATTTGTTGTAGCAATCGTTTTTGCATTCAGCACATCATTTGCACAAAAAGTTAAATACAAAACTGACAAATCTGGTTCAAGGTATTTTGTTGTTAAATCAAACAAAACACCATTATTAAAATTAGATGATGTAGTAACACTACAACTGAAATATACAAATACTAAAGATTCGGTTTTGTTTGACAGTTGGAAAATGGGCGGGCCACTTCAATTAAAAGTGACTAAACCTCAATTTAAAGGTGATCTAATGTCGGGTTTGGTTTTGTTACATGTTGGTGATAGTGCTTCATTTTTGATTAATGCAGATTCATTGTTTACAAAAACATTTAATATGTCTATACCTGAATTCATCGAAAAAGGTTCAGATTTAAAATTTACTGTTAAAGTGATAAAATCAATACCTGAAGTAGAGTTGAAAGCAGAAGAAATAAAAACGCAAAAACAAAAAGATATGCAAGAGACAATTGATATTGAAAAATATATAAAAGAAAATAATTTAACGGTTGTAACAACAGCATCAGGACTTAAATATGTTATGTTAGCTGAAGGTACAGGTGAACAAGCGCAAGCGGGCAAATCTGTAAGAGTTCATTATACAGGTAAATTATTAGATGGTACAAAATTCGATTCATCATTAGATCGTAATGACCCATTAGAATTTATGTTAGGTCAAGGTATGGTAATTCGTGGTTGGGATGAAGGTATTGCATTGTTAAAAGTTGGTGGTAAAGCATTGTTAATTATACCATCTAATTTAGCATATGGTGCAAGAGGTGCAGGTAATGTAATTCCACCATTCAGTCCGTTGACATTTGAAGTTGAATTAGTAGAAGTAAAATAATACAATTCTATAATCATTATACAATTGAGTAAATTGCGAAAGCATTTACTCAATTTTTTTTTATATGATATTAACAGATACACATACACATATTTATATTTCTGAATTAAGAGCAAATATCGCTGGCATAATGCATCGAGCACATGAGCAGAGAGTAAAAAGATTTTTCTTGCCGAACATTGATTTAGAATCTATTGATGATGTGTTTAGTTTAACAAGTTTATATCCGAATGAATGTTTCCCAATGATGGGTTTGCATCCATGTTCAGTAAAAGAAGATTATGCGGATGTACTCGCTCAAATAAAAAATCACATTGATAAACCAGGCATTATTGCTATAGGTGAAATTGGTATAGATTTATATTGGGATAAATCTACTTTAGAGATTCAGAAAGAGGCCTTCAGAATTCAGATACAATGGGCAAAAGAAAGAAAGTTGCCAATTGTTATACATTGCAGAGATGCATTTCAAAAAATATACGATATTTTAAAAGAAGAAAAAGATGAAAATCTACAAGGGGTTTTTCATTGCTTTACAGGTAGCTTAGAGCAAGCTAAATTAATTACTGACTTAGGCTTCTATTTAGGTATAGGTGGTGTATTGACGTATAAAAATGCAGGTCTACCTGAAGTAATTAAACATGTAGATATGAAACACATTGTTCTAGAAACAGATTCACCATACTTAACACCAGTACCTCACAGAGGCAAACCAAATGAAAGTTCTTATTTAATTTATGTTGCAGAAAAACTCGCTGAAGTAAAAGGGATTAGTTTGAGAGAAGTAGCAGATATTACTACTGAGAATTCAAAGATTTTGTTTGGGATATAAATAAGTGTTGATAGTCTTACGACCTATGACTTTCGACTTACGATTAATTCATCGCTACTAAAGTTTGGAACATTACATTCTTCACTCCACCATTGATATACTTAATGAAGCTTTCGTTGCTTGGAGCTAATTCTTTAGTGCTAGCATCTAAGTTGATGTACTGTGCTACTAATGCATTCTCATTAGGTAACAAATCGATCTGAACGTAACCATTATGGCTACCATATCTAGCATTAGTAGTTGAACCTGCATTGATAATTAATGGCATTTTCTGTCCAGCTTTTACATTATTTGTATAATACTTCTCAAAATGATGAGTAGTGCCTGATAATACTAAATCAGCTTTGTTCATTAAGATTGAACGTTGGTTCGGACTTAAATTATCGATCCAGAAGCCGAATCTTGAATGAGCATTTACAATTACAACATCTTTATTTGTTTTTTGGATACCAGATAAAATATTTGTCATGAATTGTTTTGACTCTTCTGTGAAAGCTGCATCAGTATAAGGTTGATCAGGGAAATGTAATGTGATGATATGGAATTTGTAACCATTTACTTCTCTAACTGCATAATACTCTGATTTCATGTTGCGCTTTACAATATCATTTCTTTTGCTGAAGTTCATCATATTTAATAAAGCACCACCTGCATCTACATCTTCTTGTGATTTACCAAAGTAAGCATTTTCTGAATCAGCGATTGTAGGGTAGAAGTTATTGAACCACCATTTGTTAGTTGCAATATAACTTAAGAAGTTTCTACCATCTTGTTGCATAATATGATCACCTAATCCGACAACAAACTCAACATTCGATGTTTGCATCCATGAATTCATTTTAGCCATTTGAATGTTATCATATGGAGAGTTACCATGGTTATCGCTGAAAATTGCGAAACTAATATTGCTTGATTGCTCTAACTCTTCAATACTATTGAAATTCAATAATGTGATATCATTTGCATTAATTTCTTTCTTGTTAAAAGAGAATAATGTTACTGTTAGATGAACAAAAATTGCGAGTATTAATTTTGACTGTTTCATATTCATTTGCTATGATTCAAATGTCATGAAAGACCAGCCCCTGGGTTCTACTGCCACAAGTAGATAAGTGAATTTGCCTTTAATCAGTAGAAGAAAAAATGCGTAAAATCAGAACCTACTTCAATCAGTAGATAAAATATTTAATCAGGCTACTTTTGCTATAATTTATTACTACAATTGGTATTACAATTGATAGTAATAATAAAATCTAACTCCATTAAAGTGTTATAACACGAATGTTAAATAGGTGCTATAAATAGTAATTATATAATTCGTAAAAACAGATTTACCAATGAAAAAATGCGTTAATTTACGTTGATTTTCAAGTTTTTGAGAGAGATCTATTGAATATTACCATGAAAAGTAATTATAAATGATGTGCTTAAACTATAATTCTAGCATAATCTTCATTTAAAAGCTTTAAATGATGTTTTTAATAAAAATATATCGGAAAATATGAAATATAATTTTACTTATTGAAGTAGTACGCGATGGAATAGCATTCCCAATCTTTGTAAAGCTCAATTAAATAAACAACACAACAACATAATACAGCAATCATTTTATATTAATTAAATAATAGCATGATTAAACTAGCATTGATTGAAGATAACAAAGCCTTGAGAGATAACTATAGAGATTATCTAACTATGGCTGGTAATTTCGAAGTGATTTGGGAGTTCGACTCTATTGAATAGGCACTGAGTTCAGATGTCAATGAGCCAAAGGTTTTATTGTTAGATGTAAATTTACCTGGTCTATCTGCGGTTGAAGGATTTCCTCAAGTAAAAGCAAAATTTCCAAAAGCATACATTATAATATTGACAGCTTTTGATGCTAGCGAATATGTAAAAGATTTATTAAGGTTGGGCGCGCATGGTTATTTACTAAAAACTATGAGGATGACCGAAATTCATAGGGGCATAGAGTCAGTTTTATAAGGTGGTTTTTCGATTGCACCAAATGCAGCTAAACATTTAGTTCAAGAATTCAAATATGATCCATTAGAAGAATTAAGAAGCCAATTAACAAAGCGCGAATTTGAATTAGTAAAATTGTTATCTGAAGGACTTACGTACAATGAAGCTGCCGAACGTTTATTTGTAACAACTTTTACTATCAATCAACACTTAAAAAGTATTTACACAAAATTAGGTGTGAATTCAAAAGCAGAATTAATTTCAAAATTGATTAAGTCATAACATGATGATATCTTCAAATAGCCAAATATGTAATCAACTGCAATATGCTTTATTTGCGGCTGATATGGCTATTCTTATTGAAGATGAGAATAAAAAAATACAGTTTGTAAATCAAGCTTACTGTGATTTGCTAGAGTTACCAATGAAGCCTGAAGAGCTGATCGGATATGACTATGCGACTACTTCGTTATTTGTAAGATATCAATTTGAAAATTTTGAAGAATACTCTAATAAATCGAGTCAATTAGAACAAGCTAGAATCATCCAAAGAAATGATAAGCTAATTACTAAGTCTGGTAAAACAGTTCTCAGAGATTATGTACCAATAGATGAAAATGATTCTAAAAAAGGTAACGTTTGGTATTTCAAAAAAGCTGAAAATATTATTGAGGTTCAGGTAGAACCTATATCAAATTCACCAACAGTACCAATGGCAGTGCCAACAAATGCTATGCCGAAGCCTGTTGATGATATTACTCAACAAGCAGAAAATAAATTTAGTAGAATTATAAATTCATTAAATGATATTGTATTCGAGATAGATTTAGAGGGGAAAATAACTTATCTAAACAAAGCATGGGAGAGTTTAGCTGAATGTAGAATTGAAGAAAGTATTAATAGTCATATAAAATTATATTTTACAGACAATCATTACGATCAAGATATACAATTTGAAAGATTGATTTTACAAGCTAATGGTGAAATCCAAGACAGAGTTTATCCTTTTGTAGCAGTCTCTGGATTTAAATGGGTGAACATAGATATTGAATGTGTATATGAGAAAGAAGTTCATAAAGGATATAGTGGTATTATGTTTGATGTCACAGAGAAGATTCTTGCAGATAAACAATTGCAAATAAATTATCAGAAAGAGAAAAATATTAATGAAATGAAATCAAAACTAGTAAGTATGATTTCACATGAATTTAGAACGCCACTCGCAGCGATTTCATCATCTGTAGAAATTATGCAATTTCTAAATGAATCAAATAAATTAAGTGAAAATCCGAAGACTAATGATTTAATTCATAAAATCAATGATCAAATATCAAAGATGGGTAATTTGATTGATGGAGTATTGCTTATTAATAAAATGGATTCAGGCAAATTACAACCAAACTATACAGATGTTGAGTTAGTTGATTTACTGAAAGATATGATTGAAGAGTATAATAACTCTGGTTTCTCATTTAATATTGAGTCTGATACAGAAGAATTATATATACAAGCAGATAGAGATTTATTAAAAAAGGCTTTTGATAATATTATCTCTAATGCAGTATTATATTCAAAAGATCAGAAGGTGATAGATGTAAACATCCATAAAAATTGTACAATAGCTGAAATTTCAATTAAAGACTATGGAATAGGTATACCTCAAAACGAACAAGATAATCTTTTCAAATCGTTCTTTAGAGGTAGTAACATCAGAAATATATCAGGCGTGGGATTAGGATTAGTTGTTAGTAAACATATATTGGGTTTGCACAAAGCCATGATAAATTTAAACTCTACAGAAAATACTGGTACAGAAGTTAAAATTAGCTTTGAATTACCTGAAGACGTGTTAGATAGTTGATACTATAATTTGAGCGTAAGCATTAAACTAAACACAACCAAATATCTAAATTTATAGTTTCAGCTTCTATACTCATTAAAGTACTAATTTTAAATTTCCTTATTTAAGGAATTAAATAATAAATGTTATATTTATATAAATTTGTATTAATTTCAAAAGCTTTAAATAACAGTCCTCTAGTAAACTATTTTTAAATTTTTGATTGTTAGATATTGTTCTAAAAAATACTGATATAAGTAATGATAATAAGGATGTATTATTTGATATTTGAATGAGCGTAAGTAAATTCGATTGGCAGCTAATACATCCCTAGGTATTTGGCTGCCTTTCTTCTTTAATTTCGTTGCCTCAAATACTAAACACAAAAACACACATATGATTAATATCGGATTAATTGAAGACAATGAGTCGCTAAGGGATAATTACATTGAGTTTCTTGAAATGAATGGTAGTTTCAAAGTACTTTGGAATTATGATAGTATCGAAGAAACTATAAAATCAGATATTCAAGAGCCTAAGGTTATATTGTTAGATATAAATCTAAGAGGCATTTCAGCTCTTGAAGGTTTTAAATCTATAAAATCTAAATTTCCCAATACCCTTATAATAATGCTTACTGCTCATGATGCAAGTGATTATGTAAAAGAGCTATTAAAGCAAGGAGCCAATGGCTATATACTTAAAACTGCCAGTATGCTTGATATTCAAAAAGCAATTGAATCTGTCATAGAGGGGGGCTTCTCAATATCGCCTAATGCTGCTAAGCATTTAATAGCTGATTATCGATTCGATCCGATTGAAGAACTAAGATCAAAATTAACCAAAAGAGAGTATGAGCTAGTTCAATTACTAGCTGAAGGCTTGAGTTATAAAGAAGCTGCAAATAGATTATTCGTTACAACATTCACTATAAATCAACACTTAAAACACATATACGCTAAATTAGGAATCAAATCTAAAGCTGAATTGATGGCGAAGATGATAAAGTAATCTTTACATGAATCATAAAAAGCAAGATATAAATAGTACTGAAGTTTTAATAGTTGAAGATAATATGATGAATATGTTACTACTCAAAACTCTATTATCTAAAAGAGGATTCAGAATTTTAACTGCCACAAATGGTCAGGAAGCATTAGATGTATTATCAAATGCAACGCCAGACATTATATTGATGGATTTAAATATGCCAATTATGAATGGATTTGATGCTAGCATTGCAATTCGTAATTCAGAGGCAAGAATAAATTCAATTCCAATTATTGCTGTTACAGCTGAAATTCATCCTGATACAAAAGCAAAATGTATAGAAGCCGGAATGAATGATTATGTACCCAAACCGATTGAAATGGATGAGCTAATTGAGTCAATGAAAAATTTACTTTAAAGAATATTTTAAAACAATTTAAATGCAGATTGACGATTCAAATTTATTTAGGATGAATGTAGCCTTGCATTCATTTAATTTTGCAATCTTGTTAGAAAATCAAGATCGTAAAATCGAACTCGTTAACCAATCTTTTTGTGATTTATTCGGAATTCCATTACCTCCTGAACAATTAGTAGGTTTTGATTGTAGCACTGCCGCTCAAACTAATAAAGTTTTATTTGTAGATGAAGAAGACTTTGTAATTCAAATAAACGAGACATTAAAAAATAGAGTTAGAATTAATGATCTTGAATTATTAATGAAAGATGGCAGGTATTTAAGTAGAGATTATATCCCTATTTTCAATCAAAATAATTATATCGGCCATTTATGGGTTTATAAAAATATAACTTCACATAAAGATGCTGAAGCAAAAGTTATTAATTCCTTTATAAAGGAGAAAGAATTAAACGAACTTAAATCAAAGTTTGTTGGTATGGTATCTCATGAATTTAGAACACCACTTGCCGCCATCTCGAGTTCCTTAGAATTAATAAGACTTCTTAATGAAAGTAATTTAAATGATAAGACGAATAATCATTTAAACAAAATCAATGAGCAAATACGAAGAATGACTGAGTTAATGAACGAAGTTTTATTAATCAGTAAAATAGAAAGTGGAGGTATTCTGCCAGAATTCATAGACCTAAATCTTAAAGATTTATTAGAGAATATCACTCGTGATTATAGTCAAAATGGATACGATATTAAATTCAAATCCAAATTAAAAGACTTTATTGTTCAAGCTGATAGAAATATGATATTTCATGTTTTCTCTAACTTAATTTCTAATGCTGTAAAATATTCTGATGAAAGTAATAAAATTGATATTATAATAGAAGAAACAGATTCAAATTGTATTTCTGTAACTGTTCAAGATTATGGTATAGGTATTCCGGATGTGGAACAAAGTAAATTGTTTACATCATTCTATAGAGCCTCTAATATTAAAAACATACCTGGTACTGGTTTAGGATTGATTGTAGTGAAACATTTCTTAGATTTACACGATGCAAAAATTATTTTCCAATCTAAAGTTGGTATTGGGACAAATTTTGTTGTAGTTTTACATAGAAATTATAAATAGAAATGAAAAAGCTATTAGTGGTAGAAGACGAGAAAATTATTAGAGATAATATCAAAGAATATTTTGAATTAAATGATTTTGTTGTCAAGTCTGCAACTAATGGTTTAGAGGCATTAACTATACTTGAAAATTTTAAGCCCGATGTAATAATTTCTGATATGATGATGCCTGAAATGGATGGCATAAAACTATTGGAGAAATTAAGAGAAAATAAAGCTACCAATTTAATACCTTTTCTAATGCTAACTGCGAGAGTAAAAAGTGTAGATCATAGAAAAAGTATGAACCTTGGTGCTGATGATTATATTACTAAGCCATTCGATTTTAAGGATTTGTATAATGCAGTTCAATCTCAATTAAAAAAGAAAAGTAATGTAAAACAGCATATAGTTGAAGAATCACTTTCTTCACTACAACATTGGAGACATGTCGCAAATCATGAGATTTTCACTCCAATTAATGTACTTCAAAATATTTTAAACGTTATTAAAATTGACACTCCAATTGATACAGAGATGGAGAATATTTTCAATATGTCATTAAGGCGTTTGAAAAAAACATTAAATAACCTTATGATTATTTCAGGAGTGCATGAATTGAACAATAATTTAGTCCATTACTCCTCAAAGTATCTTCATAAATTCATAGATGATACGATACTTGATAACATTAAGTATACTAATAAAAATATAAAAGTTAATAAGAATATAAATATTCCAGACGAGTTTTTTTGTAGAGAATACTCTATGATTGTATTATCAGAATTGATTGAAAACGCAATAAAGTTTAGTGATGACAATTCTGATGTGAATATTAATATTCAATTATCTAATTCTAAAATTATTCTTGAAATTACCAATAAATGCAGTAATCTACCTGCTGATTTAAATAAAAGAATTAAGCCATTTTATCAACACGATAGAAGTAGTAGTGAGCAACAAGGTTTAGGCCTAGGACTTTATTTAGTGAATACCTTGATCAATAAATACAATGACAAACTAGGTATAGAAGTTGAGAATAGCGAGGTAAAATGTACCTGGATATGTCAATCTAATCATTAATAATTCTATTTTTGTTGTATTACGCTATGACAAAAATATTAATCATCTATACTGGTGGAACGATAGGAATGATTCAAAATCAAGATGGCACACTTGTTCCTTTTGATTTTGCAAACATAACATCCAACGTCCCTGAATTAAGTCGTCTTAATTATATTATTGATGTTCATTCATTTAATCCGATTTTAGATTCATCAAACATGAATTTAGACGTTTGGTTAAATTTAGTGTCTATCATTGAACAAAAGTATGAGCAATATGATGGCTTTGTAATTCTCCATGGTTCCGACACTATGGCGTATACAGCATCAGCATTAAGTTTTTTAATAGAGAGTTTAAACAAGCCAATTGTACTTACAGGTTCTCAATTACCCATCGGAGAAATTCGAACAGATGCCAAAGAGAATTTAATTACTTCAATAGAAATTGCAGCAAGTAGAGATTATAGAAACAAAACACTAATACCTGAAGTATGTATCTATTTCGATTACCAATTAATGCGAGGCAATCGTGCTAAAAAAGTTCATGCTGACAAATTTGAAGCATTCACAAGTCCGAACTACCCTTTACTAGCTGAAGCTGGAGTAAACTTAAATTTCTATTCAGAAAATATATTATCAGAACCAGAATTACCAGTTAAATTTTATCATTCATTAAATAACAAAATAGCATCTATTAAAATTTTCCCTGGAATAAGTAAAAGCTTTGTAGAATCTATTGTAAAAGCCAATGATATTGATGCTATAATAATTGAGGGATTTGGCACTGGTAATACTAGTACAGAACCCTGGTTTATAGAATTGTTATCACAGGCTTCAGATTCTGGTAAAATACTATACGACATATCACAATGTTTAGGTGGAACTGTAGATATAGGCAGGTATGAGACTAGTAAACATTTAGAGAAAATGGGAGTTGTTTCTGGATATGATATAACTTTTGAGGCAGCCATCACCAAATTAATGTTCTTACTGGCAAATTTCAATGAGGTTGAAAATATAAAAAGATTGCTTTCAATAAATCTTCGTGGAGAGATGAAAATCAACTAGTTATTAGCTAATTATTAACTTTTTGATAATTACTATTTTTAGTAATAATTACTAATTTAAGTAGTTATATCTTTATCTCCATGGCACCTGATACAAGTTTATTTACCCACAGTACAAATATCAAAGATTTCTATAAGCAATCTTCAAGTTATTATTGGCAATCAAGACTTTCTGATTTTAAAATCCTCAGCATTGACTCAAATTGTGTTAATGTAATCGGATACACTGCTGATGAAATCATGGCAGATCCGTCTATTTGGCAAAAATCCATTCATAAAAACGATCGTAGTCGTATTCAAGAAGCTAGAAATTCGTTAAGAGAAAAGAAATTTGTAGATATAGAATTTAGGGCGATTCGAAAAGATGGAAAAGAAATTTGGTTAAACAATAAGTATTTTATTATTAGTCTACCAAATGCAAATTATGAATATTTTGCTGGTATAACCATAGATATTACAGAATCAAAAAAAGCAGAAAAATTTTTACATAATAGATTAAAGCTCGATGAAATCATCTCAAGCACTTCAGCAAGTTTCGTAGATATCAAAACACATGAATTTGACGAACATGTAAATGATGTATTGAGAAAGATAGGAGAATTTGCAGATATAGACCGTTCGTATGTATTTATTTATGAAGGTGATGTAATGAATAATACTCACGAATGGGTTAAAGAAGGTATTTCAGAAGAGAAAGATAATTTACAAAATATACCGACAGATTACTTGGCATGGTCTACCGAAGTAGTTAAAAGAGATGATGTTATTTATTATTATGATATCAATGATTTACCTCCTGAAGCAGCACCAGAAAAAGAAGCTTTAGAAGCTCAAGATATTAAATCAGTGTTGTGGGTTCCTATGAGATCAGATGATCGAGTTATAGGTTTTATGGGTTTTGATGCAGTAACCGAACATATTTTATGGTCACCAGATGATATCAAATTACTTCGTACAATAGCAGAAATTACCTCTAGAGCTTTTGTAAGAAGAGAAGAATATCAAAAGCTATCTGAAAGTGAATTAAAATTCAGACAAGTAGCAGAGAATATCAAAGAGGTATTTTATTTAACTGATCCGGTTTCTCAAAAACTTCTATATATAAGTAATGCCTTTGAAGATATTTGGGGAGTAACAGCAGAATTTTTGTATGAAAACATGCCTTACTTCGTAGAAAGTGTTATACTTTCTACGAAGTAAGG
>JBKCCA010000230.1:0-1986 GCA_046305595.1 bacterium | reverse complement strand
GCTCACTAAATATACCTTAGCACCTCTATCAGCACATTCATTTGCCAATTCATATCCCATTTTGCCGCTTGAATGATTACCAATAAATCGAACAGGGTCTATGGCTTCGTAGGTAGGTCCGGCTGTAATTAAAATAGTTTTATTCAGTAAATCCTTTTTTTTTTGAAAGTGATTTTTAATGAACTCAACAATTTCTTCAGGTTCAGCCATGCGGCCTTCACCGATTAAGCCAGATGCAAGTTCGCCCTTGGTTGATTCAATATGAAAATTACCAAATGATTTTAGGGTATTGATGTTTTTTATTGTCGATGGATGTTTGTACATATCAAGATCCATTGCTGTAGCGAAGACAACATCGCATTTAGCCGACAAATAAGTAGCTAATAATAAATTATCACAAATTCCATTTGCCATTTTGGCTATGGTATTTGCTGAGGCAGGAGCTATCAAAAATAAATCTGCCCAAAGAGCTAGGTCAACATGATTGGTCCATTCGCCATTTGCATTTTTTATAAATTCAGAATAAGCAGGATTTTTAGAGAGGGTTGAGAGAGTTAGGGGGCTAATGAATTCCTTGGCATCCGAAGACATAATAACTTGCACTTGAGCGCCAGCTTTTATAAGTAATCGAATTAAGGATGCTGATTTATAAGCAGCAATACTACCTGTTACACCTAATAGAATTTTTTTACCTTCTAACATGATTAATGGTTGCATTAAGCAATACGAATTCAAATGTAAATAAAAAACCCTCTCGATTGAGAGGGTTTAAGTTTTTTTATTCTTCAGTTATATTTCTGTGATATATTTTGTCTTCTAAGAATTCTTGAGAAGCTAATAGAGTAGCTTTCGGCATTCTTTCGTAGTACTTAGAAATTTCAATTTGTTCTCTATTTTCAAATACTTCTTCTAGGTTATCGTTTGAAGAAGCGAATTCTTGAAGTTTATTATTTAGTTCTTCTTTTAATTCAGCAGAGATTTGGTTAGCTCTTTTAGAAATAATAACTACACTTTCGTAAATATTATTAGTTTTCTCGTCTAATTTTCTTACGTCTCTAGTTACTGTTGAAGAAGGTGTATTGTTTTTAATGTTATTATTCATGGTTTTATTTTTTTTTCAATTCGTCTAATTCTGATAATACATTTTTATGTATTTCTTCTGCTTCTTTTAAATATTTACTGTTAGCATAAGAATCCACAAAGTTCTGATAATAATCGATAGTTTCCAAAAATCTTTCTGATTTTTTCTCGTCGATACTCATTTTTGCATATAAATAGCTTGATTTAACGGTTAAAAACTCCATTTCCTCTTTGTATTTACTATCTGGGAAGTCGTTAATTGAGTTTCTGAAGGCAAATATTGCTGATTTATATTCACCTATATTAAAGTAGATGATAGCGTTTTTGTAAGATTTAGTTTCAAGTTTATCTCTTAAACGATCGATTAGAAGGTTGCATTCAGCGACTCTTTCAGATTTCGGGTACATATTGATAAACAGCTGTAGAGCTTCGATCGCTTTATAGGTATTATCTTGATCTAATGAATATTCTGGAGATTCAGAGAAATAGCAAAAGGCATTCATGTATCTAGCTTCTTCGGCGTATTGACTTCTAGGGTACATATCGGCGAAGGTTTTAAAATGGAAGCTAGCCATTGTAAGATCTTTCAGATTATAGTGGCAGTAGGCGTAGAAGAAATATATTTTTTCTGCTTGTTCAGATCCACGATAAACATTGACTAGTTCTTCAAAAAGTTCTAGGGCTTTAAAGTAGTCACCATCGTTATAGCTTTTTTGAGCATACTCATACTTTTTTTGAATGTCATTACCTTTGAGTACTTTTTGGTATTCACTTCTACAGCCAGAAATGCTGGCAGTAAATACAATTATTGATAATAAATAAATTAATCTCGACTTCTTAAACATTCGACAAAGATAGTTTTTAAGCGTATTTCTCAAAATACATCACAATAACGATACAAAAATC
>JBKCCA010000229.1:0-1102 GCA_046305595.1 bacterium | reverse complement strand
TAGAGCTCATCATCAAAAACTCTGATAATCTTACTGAAATTTACGTGCACCAAGAGAGCCTTCGTAGAGCATTAAGTAATATCGTTCAAAACGCTATAAAGTTCAGTCATAGAAATACCAAGATTTCTATTTTTACCACCAGTACTAAAGACATCGTTAACATCCATATAAAAGATGAAGGTATAGGTATACCCGATAGAATTAAATCAATGGTATTTGATGCAGATCCATTGGTTAGAAGATTAGGTACAGAGGGGGAGCCGACATTCGGATTAGGATTAACACTCGTTAAGCAGATCGTAGAAGATCATATGGGTCATTTAACCTTCAATTCAGATGCTAAGGGTACAGAGTTTATCATCAGTCTGCCTACTCACAAACAAAACTCATAATTAGATGTTGTAACATCAATATGAAAAAGCAAGTAAAACAAATTTTATATGCACACCCATATGATATGGGGGGCATGCCGATCAGACAACCTTTCCCTACGAATAATGTCGATCAAATAGGTCCGTTTATCTTATTACACCATTTAAACACGAAAGTACCAACGCATATACCCGCAAAACATGCAGGTGTAGGTCCGCATCCTCACCGAGGCTTTTCACCTGTCTCATTTATTTTTCAGGGTGGAGTGCATCATAGAGATAGTAGAGGAAACAATAGCATTATAGAAGCCGGAGGTACTCAATGGATGAATGCAGGTATGGGTGTCATACACAGTGAACGTCCGCCTGAAAACATACAAGAATTGGGCGGTGTACAAGAGTTAATACAGCTATGGATAAACACACCGGCTAAGTATAAAATGTATGAACCTAAATATTATCCATTATCAAAAGAAGATACACCTGTTTATAAAAGTACTTCGGATGATGCTGAATTGTACATTATCTCGGGTGAGTTAAAGGGTTTGAAAGGCCCAATACCATCTCTATCGCCTTTAAATGCTGCTACTTTATATATGAAAGCTGGAGCTAAAATAGATTTAGAAGTACCAGCTAAGCATGAATCATTGATTTATATCTTATCAGGCAAAATTAAAGTAGATGGCTTTGGTATTGTAGATGCATTAAATGCTGTACGATTTGAATTAGAA
>JBKCCA010000228.1:0-5688 GCA_046305595.1 bacterium | reverse complement strand
GTTGCTGCTTCGTTATAACTTGAGTTTACATTATTCCATAAATTATCTGCATCTGTAAAATCTACTGAAGCATTTTCATCGTTGTTATTACAATCTCTTGTTTCAATTTGTTGAGCAACACCTTTACGATTATTCTGACGTAAAATATATTGACCTGGTGCAATACTATCAGTAGTGATATTTTGTAAACCGTAGTATTTAGTCTGTGCTTTACCTGGTACATCGATGGTGCAAAGTTTTGGTAATTTCTTTAAAACTTCTCCATTGCTTGCATCCACATAAACATCAAAACGAACATCTGGCTCATGCGCATAAATGTCGAACTTATAAGCATAGTATAATTTACGCCCAGCGCCTTTATCTAATTGTAATAATACCAACTGTACTTTCGGATCGTATGAGAAATCTGGTTTTGCTAATGCTACTCTTAGCATAGCTTCCTCTTCTTTCATCTCCCATTTGTATTTGGTAGCAGGTACTGCTGCCTTTGCATTTTCAAATGCTTGAGTAGAACTGATGACGATGTTATTCTCTGGTTCAAATGATAAATAGAAATCACCATTTACTGATTGAATATTGCCGCCTTTCTCACGAACACGAATCATGGTAAATTCAACAGGTATGTTATTGTACTGTTGCTGATATTTGTAGTGGCTTACATCAGCTTTGAATTTATCATCGTACTTCTCTACGAACTTGAATTTATCTTGTTCTCTCAATTGAAATAATTGACGAGCCCATTGATCTGATTCGGCATTCGTAATCTTTAAATTCTGATTTGATTTTAATTCTACAAATGCAGGTGCATTTGTACGAGTATTAAAATCTACACGATTTGCTTTTTGCTTTAACACATCTGTGTTTTGAGCAAATGCTATCGCAGGTAAAAAAATTAACAACTGGGTGATTTTTCTCATTTTCTCGTTTATAGGATATGCAATATAACAAAAAAGTATAAAATCTTGTTTGAGAATCGATTCTGATTATCAATAAATTAAAAAATCCACCAGAATATAATTAAGAGATAATTATTCTTAATCTTTTATATCTGGCGGATATTTATTTTTAATT
Source organism: bacterium (assembly GCA_046305595.1). GTDB lineage: Bacteria > Bacteroidota > Bacteroidia > Sphingobacteriales > Sphingobacteriaceae > JAEYZM01. Next base: position 4,617 of record JBKCCA010000228.1, on the reverse strand, counting down.
TACGAGCTTATGCTGTTATACTAATATCGTTTACATTTTGAAATACGAGCTCATTGTTCTCTTTACTTAATAGAATTACCGAATCTTTATTGACTTTACCCGATAAAATTTGTTTTGAAAGTTCATTCAAAACTTTTTTCTGCATCACTCGCTTCAATGGTCTTGCACCGAATTGCGGATCATAACCTAACTCTGCTAACCAATCTAAAGCCTCTTCTGTTGCACTCATCTCTATGCCCATATCAGTTAGATTTTTCTGTATGCCTTTGAATTGAATTTCAACTATTGATCTTACCTCTTCTCTGTTAAGCGGAGTGAACATGATCAACTCATCTATTCTATTTAAGAACTCTGGTCTGATCGTTTTCTTCAATAAATCGAATACTTGCAATTTCGTTTTTGCAATAACTTCTTCTCTATTGATATCGGTTAACAAAGCGAACTCTTCTTGTATTAAATGCGCACCTATATTCGATGTCATGATGATGATGGTATTTTTAAAATTCACCATTCTTCCTTTATTATCCGTTAACCTTCCGTCATCTAATACTTGTAATAAAATATTGAAAACATCTGGGTGAGCTTTTTCAATCTCATCTAACAAGATCACTGAATAGGGTCTTCTACGCACCGCCTCTGTTAACTGTCCGCCTTCATCATAACCCACATACCCCGGAGGCGCACCTATTAATCTCGATACCGCATGTCGCTCTTGATACTCCGACATGTCTATTCTTGTCATCGCATTTTCATCGTTGAATAAGAAATCGGCTAAGGCTTTTGCTAATTCTGTTTTACCCACACCTGTTGTACCTAAGAAGATAAATGAACCTATTGGGCGCTTCTTATCTTGCAAGCCTGCTCTACTTCTACGCACTGCATCTGCAATGGCTTCTATCGCTTCATGCTGCCCAATAACTCGCTTATGTAATCCATCTTCTAAAAACAATAATTTCTCACGCTCACTCTCTATCATTTTATTCAATGGTATACCTGTTGTACGCGATACTACTGCTGCAATATCTTCTGCCGTTACTTCTTCTTTCATAATTCTAGAACTGTTTTGCTCTAGTTCTTTTTTGAAATTCTCTAAACGTGCTTCTGCTTCTTTGATTTTACCATAACGTATCTCTGCAACCTTTCCATAATCACCACTACGTTCTGCTTGATCTGCTTCGAATTTTAATTGCTCAATTGCATTCAATTCTTCTTGAATATTATTCACAATTTGCTTCTCTGCATTCCATTTCGCACGGTAGCTATTTCGTTCATCACTTAGCGTTGCTATCTCTTGATTTAACTCTAATAATTTACGCTCATCGCCTTCACGTTTAATCGCTTCACGCTCGATTTCTAATTGCATGATTCTTCTTTCAATTTCATCTAATGCTTCTGGCACCGAATCCATTTCTAATCTTAATTTTGAAGCTGCTTCATCCATCAAGTCAATCGCCTTGTCTGGTAAAAATCTATCTGAAATATATCGTTGCGATAATTCTACCGATGCAATAATTGCTTCATCCTTGATACGAACCTTATGGTGTGTTTCATATTTCTCTTTCAATCCGCGTAATATCGAAATCGCATCTTCTGCATCAGGTTCTTCAATCATCACCTTTTGAAATCTTCTCTCTAAGGCTTTGTCTTTCTCTAAGTATTTCTGATATTCATTAAGCGTAGTTGCACCTATCGAACGTAACTCTCCTCTCGCTAATGCAGGCTTTAAAATATTAGCTGCATCCATCGCTCCTTCTGAAGCTCCCGCACCAACCAAGGTATGTATCTCGTCGATGAATAAAATAATTTCTCCATCACTATCGGTTACTTCTTTCACGACAGATTTTAATCGCTCTTCCAACTCTCCTTTGTATTTCGCACCTGCAATCAATGATCCCATGTCTAATGAAAAGACGGTCTTCGATTTTAAATTCTCAGGCACATCGCCTTTCACAATTCTATGTGCGATACCTTCTGCGATGGCAGTTTTACCAACACCGGGTTCGCCAATTAAAATCGGATTGTTCTTAGTTCTACGAGATAAAATTTGAATTACTCTTCTAATTTCATCATCTCTACCAATCACCGGATCAAGTTTACCTGCCTCTGCTAATTGATTTAAATTTTTCGCGTATTTACTTAAAGCTTGATAAGTAGCTTCAGCATTAGGGTCATTCACTTTAGCATCACCGCGTAATTCTTTGATCGCTAATTTTAATTCTTTCTCATTCAAGCCCGCATCTTTTAGCATCGTAGAAATTTTATCATCCGCCGATAACATTGCCAATAAAATATGCTCTATCGATACATACTCATCCCCAAATTCTTTTAATGATTGTAAGGCTTTTTGTAATACTTGATTGGTAGCGTTTGATAAATACGGACCGTTACCACTTGACTTTGCAAATGATTGTATCATTGAATCGCAAACATCTTTAACTCTCTGGATGTTCACATTGGTTTTCTTAAACAAGAACGGAACAACATTTTCATCAACCTCTATAATCGCCTTCAACAAATGCGCTGTCTCTATCGAAGTCTGTTGATTTGCCGTAGCAATCTCCACCGACTTGTTTATCGCTTCTTGTGATTTAATAGTGTACTGTTGTAAATTCATAGCTGTATGTTTTCATACTATGCATCAAAACAAACACCAATCGATTTTTGAAGCTATTTCCCTGCTATTATGGCATTTATGAGCAATCACAGCCTGCCCTTTTAGCAAAACACTGCTAATACGGCATGATGATACACTTACTCATGTATCTCGCGAGTATCATTTGTATGTCTCTGTTGTGTGGGTATTTTTTTATTGAACTTCGCAAGTCTTCTAAACTCGGATAACCAAAACTCGAATCGAAAAATCCGAAGCCCTTATACTGCCCTTGCTCAATGCAGATGATTGATTTCTCATACTCTACTCTTCCCTTAGAAATCAATAGAAAATTTTTATTCTGAAAGCTCATACTCTCTATCGCAGACATCGCTCTTTCATTATACTTTTCAGGTGATTCAGCCGATACGCATGCACCTAAACATTTTTTTATTTGATAGTTGAAACAAGGTCCGGCGAACTTATGCAAATTACATTTCGATAAACATAATTGAAATTGCTCTACTGTTTTTTCAAAAATCTTTTTCGCTTGCACACTTGAATCAACAGTTGTCAAAACCTCTTTGTCTTCTTGGTATCGATCAATGTATAATTCTATATAACCTTGCTCATCTGTACGATGATAAATGCTGTAATAAGGTACAGCACTACTTCTCTTTTGCGAAGTATTATAAATAGGTTTTAACTTTTTTATTTCGTCTGACTCTAACAATAATGCAATCAATTCAGAGCCTGTATTTTCAATACTTATATGCGCTAAATCATCGAGCATACGAATTGATTTTTTTGTTTTCGGAGAAGAAAAATGTTGAGTAATTCTTTTCTTAATATCATTACTCTTGCCCACATAAATCACATCACCTAATTGATTATGAAAATAGTAAACCCCTGTAATGCCCGTAGGTATTCGATCTAAAGCATCTTCTTTTAAAAGCGGTGGTATATAAGTACTTGTTTTATTCTTCGCATCTTTCACATCATCAATCACCCCAGCATTGGTTTTCAAAATTTCTGAAAACAATTCTGCCGTAGCCAATGCATCACCTAATGCTCTATGTCTATTTTCTATTCGGATGTTTAATTCTCTGCAAATTTCTCCTAAGCTGTAAGACCTGTACCCTGGGAAAGCTTTGCGACTCAAGCGTACTGTACACAGTGTACTGCGATGAAAACTATATCCGAGATCTTTAAATGCTGCCTGCACAAATCCGTAGTCGAACTTCACATTATGCGCAACAAATACTGCACCTTCTGTCATTTCTACTATCTCTTTCGCTACTTCATGAAATAAAGGTGCGCCCTCTACCATGGCATTGCTGATGCCTGTGAGTTGTGTGATCTGATAAGGGATGTAGGTCTGTGGATTAATAAGAGTGCTGTATTCTCTTACAACTTTTTCACCGTCGTGTAGTATAATTGCAATCTCTGTGATTTTACTATTACTCGGACTTCCCCCAGTAGTTTCTATATCGATGATTGCATACATATTTAAGCTTTAAACATTCGCTGCCAAAGCTTGAACCTGATGGTTCACTAACTTAGTCAATGGAGAAACCGCCATCATTTTAATGAAAGGATTCAAATCTGCATTGATAGTCATTTGTGCTGAGCAAGAATGTTCATCTATAACACTGATTGTCCAGACAATGTTTAAATCAAACGGTGCAGGCACCGAAGGTATAATCACAATTTTACCAGCAGCATCACGCTCAGAAATTTTCAATTCTAACTTCGCCATGTTCTGAATCGTGAATTTACATTCATCTTCTGTAGAGCTCCAGTTATAAATATTTTCTGGCATCAATACCTTATGGTTATTAGCGTTAGCTAAAAAAGTGAAAACCTCGCTTAGAGGCTTCTGAATTGATTGGTTTTCGCTTTGGATGCTTGTCATATTTTTGGTATTGCGTATTACGTATTGCGTATTGAGACTACTAACTAGTAACTAGTCACTAACACTAGCCTACTAGCCTACTAACTTACTAATTTCCTATCTTTGTAAAATG
>JBKCCA010000227.1:0-13230 GCA_046305595.1 bacterium | reverse complement strand
GTTTACCTACATACTTAGATTCTAAAGACAAAAACATGTTATTAATAATTTGTAGTCTAGCTCTAGTTGAAGCTACTATACTTGGGGCAAAAGAAATATCTGTGTTTTTATAATCACGAACTACAGATAATGCATAGGTGTTTTCATCGTAGATATATTCTTTAAATTCTTTGATTTTATTTTGACTCATATTTAAAGCTCCAGATAAGCTAAACTTATTTGAATAGTTCCAAGCGCCCGATAATTCAATACCAGCTCTATAACTACTAGGTGTATTTATTCTTAAATATTCACCTACATTATTTACTTCACCTGTTAGTACTAATTGATTTACGTAATACATATAATAGTAATTCGCTTCCCAAGAAAATTTATTTCTTCTCTTCTTCCATCCAAATTCAAAATCGTGTAATTGCTCAGGTTTAGGTGCTTGTCCGTTTACCATTCCATTAATCAAATCATCTCTATTAGGTTCTTTATTAGCCATACCGTAACTGAAATAAATTAATTCGTTTGGTGATTTGGTATATGATACGCCGGCCTTCGGATTAAAGAAATTGAATTTGTGGCTTTGGTCTAGAACTACTTGATCTTTGTTAGTGCCGTTAATGGTGTAATCAACAAATCTTACTTGCAAGTCGATAAATGCATTCCATTTTTTATTGATATCGTAATTTACTTTTGCATACGTATTAAATTCTTGTTTAATACCCCAGCCTTCATAAAATCTTTGATTAGGTCTAATTGTTGCTGAGTTTTCTGCCCATACAACTTCACCAAAATGCTCACCTCTATAATCATTAGCAGCACCACCAATTGTAATTCTTAAATTGTTATTATTGTTATATTCCCAACTGTAAACTACACCCCAAAATTCATTTCTTAACCAACGTCTTCTTAAAATATCAGATTGAGTGATAGTATCATTACCAACAATAATATCATCTGCTAAATAACTCGACAAACTTTGATCAGCTCTATACTCCTGAAAAAATCCTTGTCCGCGTGTAAAATGATAACCTATATTAAAATGATTTCTTGAATTCAATTTAAATGATTCAAAAACTTGATAGTGATCTTGTTGATAATTATCATATTGATCTCCATACTCATCAGAAATTGGATTGTATTTTCTATTAGTTGCAAGTGAGTCTTGTGGCACTCCTCCCCAAGCTAAAAATGTTTTCTCTTGTCCAGAAAACACATTGAACTTTATCAAATGTCTTTCATCTCTATACGATGCAGAGGTAAAAAAAGATTTCAATATACCTGAACTTCCATTTACATAACCAACTGATGAGATTTTAGATAATCGACCACTAAAATTCCAATGATTATTTATTAATCCGGTATTTACTTTTGCTGTATATTTTTCTATTTCATTTTTATGAAATACATTTTTTAAATCAAAAGTACCATGTGTAATATTTACTTCAGCATAAGCAGTATCGGGCATTTCATCAGTTTGAATATTTATGCTTGCACCAAATGCACCTGCACCATTTGTTGAAGTACCAACACCTTTTTGTACTTGTATATTTTCTACGGATGATGCAAAGTCTGGAATGTTTACAGTAAATGTACCTTGTGATTCAGCATCATTTAATGGTATACCATTAATTGTTAAATTAGTACGTGTTTGGTCGGTACCACGAATACGAATACCTGTATAACCAATTCCGTTTCCTGCATCAGAAGTTATTACAACAGATGGAGTTTGATTTAAAATATAAGGCAAGTCTTGTCCGACGTAAGTTTTCTCGATATAATTTTTATCAACTGTGCTAAAGGTACCAGCAGATTTTTGGTCAATACGAGTTGCTGCTACTAATACCTCTTCAGAAACATAAGTATTTTTTCTAAGCTTAAAAGTGTTTTGTTTTTTCAGATCTATCAATGCATTGAAATTTTGATATCCGATCATTTTAATTTCAAGCTGAATTTTTGATGATTTGTTTTTAAACAGATATTCACCATTCGCATCAGTTTGAGCGATGATAGAGCCATCAATACTGATTGTAGCACCAGGTAGTAGAATGGCATTTTCATCTAATACCTTTATGGTAAAAGACTCTTGTGCAAAGACATTTAAACTCAATAATATGAGTAATAACGTTGCGTAATTTTTTTTAATAAACATTTTATTTAATTAAGTATAAAACCTCAGACAGCAAGGGATTGGCTATCCTACAACGATTTTATCACCTCATCCCTTCGACGGCATTACCCGCATCAGGTTCTATGGGTATTATCTCAGGCTCCGTGTTATGGAACCACCCCTTTGAGCAATACAAAACTATAGATAAAAATTGAATCAATTCAATTTTTTTTCCATTACATAATCGTTAAGTACGAATTCTGCAAATGGAATGTCTATGGTTTCTCTTACTGTATACCCTTTTTTCAAATAAAAATGATAAGCAGAATTATTTCTATTCACGTTTAGTATTAAGTACTCAGCCTCATCATTTTTTGACAACTTTTCAACTTCAGCTATTAATTCGCTACCTACATTTTTACCTTGTGCTTCAGGTAGTAAATAAAGTTTATGCAATTTAAATGTTTTAGGTTCTAAATCAATAATTTCTGAGAAAGAAGCGAAGCCCAAGGCAGTATCATCCGAATAAATAATTAAGAAAGTATGCTTCAAGAACTCCATTTGCTTAAATATCGCTTCAGGGGTATACATTTCGCCAAACATAAAGTCAATTTGTTCTTGAGAGATGACATTTTTATAGGTTGGGAACCAGGTTTTATAGGCAATATCTACTATTGTAGGTATGTTTTCTGTGTCTGCGAGTTCTATTTTTAACATAAGCAATTAAAATTAATGATATAAGTTATTGTAAAACAATTACTTATAATTTAACATAATGTTAAGCATTATAATTTATACAAAAAGTTAACATTAAATCAATTTCTTAACATTAGCTTAATATTGACAAGTTACATTTGTTGCAAAATAACAAAAGATGTCACTCAACGCAATTTTTCAGTACTTCGTACCCAAAGACAAAAAGTTCTTCCCATTGTTCGAAATGGCAAGTGCAAATTTAATTAACATTTCAGATGCTTTATTAGAGGCGGTAAACACCAATGATATAGAGCACAGAAATGAATTGATAAAAAAGATTGAAGTTTTAGAACACAAAGGTGATGAATTAACTCACCAAATCTTTTTAGAGTTAAGCAAGAATTTCATCACTCCATTTGACAGAGAAGATATTCATGCATTAGCAACTGCAATTGATGACGTTGCTGATTACGTACACGGTTCTGCTAATAGAATGTTGTTGTATAATGTAAAGCATGTTAACGAAGCTGTTAGAAAATTAGCTGAGTTAATTAACCAAGGTTGTAAAGATATTGACAAGGCGATTAAAGAATTAAAGGACTTGAAAAATATCAGAAACGTAACTGATTCATGTGTTAGAATTAACAGCATGGAAAATCAAGCTGACTATGTATTTGATTTGGCAGTTGCAGATTTGTTTAAGAATGAAACAGATGCAATTGAATTATTCAAAATGAAAGAATTATTAGCAGCAATGGAAACAGCAACTGATAAATGTGAAGATGCTGCAAATGTAATGGAATCAATTATCGTTAAGCACGCATAATAAAAAGAAATATATATGGGATTAACTCTATTAATTGTAATTATATTTCTTGCATTAGTTTTTGATTACATCAATGGGTTTCATGATGCGGCTAACTCGATTGCAACAGTAGTTTCTACTAAAGTATTAACGCCATTGCAAGCGGTATTATGGGCAGCATTTTTTAACTTCTTAGCATATTGGATTTTTCACTTAAATGTGGCTGATACAGTTGCAAAAACAGTAAACACATTACAAATAAATCTAGTAGTAATTTTAGCAGGTATTATAGCTGCTATCTTCTGGAATTTATTAACCTGGTGGTTCGGTATACCTTCAAGTTCATCACATACATTAATTGGTGGTTTTGCAGGAGCAGCTGTTGCACACGCCGGTTTCAATGTTGTTAATATGCAGGTAATTGCTAAAGTAGCTTCATTCATTGTGCTTGCTCCAATAGTAGGTATGATTATGGCATATTTGATTACCCTATTAATTTTAAATATATGTAGATATACATCACCGGCGAAAGCTGAAAAATGGTTTAAACGTTTACAGCTTGTTTCATCTGCTGCATTCAGTTTAGGTCACGGTGGTAACGATGCTCAGAAAGTAATGGGTATCATCTCTGCTGCTATTGTAGTATATATTAATACATCTGGTATTGATATTGCAAATCTTCCTGCTTGGTTAAATTTGAAATATGAAATATTAAATGGTAAAGTAAAAATTATTGACCCTCCATTCTGGGTGCCTTTAGCATGTTATACAGCTATTGCTGCTGGTACCGTTTCAGGTGGATGGAAGATTGTAAAAACTATGGGTACTAAAATCACTAAAGTTACTCCTTTAGAAGGTGTTGCAGCTGAAACTGCTGGTGCCATTACTTTATTCATGACAGAACATTTTAAAATTCCTGTTTCAACAACTCATACAATAACTGGTTCAATTATTGGTGTTGGTTTATCAAAAAGAATCTCAGCAGTTCGTTGGGGTGTTACTGTGAATCTACTATGGGCATGGGTATTAACAATTCCTGTATCTGCCTTATTAGCCGCAGTAGCTTACTGGATACTTAGTATTTGGTTATAAAAAAGTCGTATGTCTTAAGTCTTAAGACATACGACTTAAGACTTTATTTCAATAATTCATCTAAACTTTGAGTTGATACGTAATGATAATTCTTACGTGCTCTAGCATAAATATCTTTCGCCATTTTCTTGCCTGATTCTGTCTTAATCATTTCTGAATATAATGGCATTAAAAATTTTCTTCTACCAACTCTTTGTAAGAATGCATCTACATAACTATAGTCTTCTGTAAAGTTATTTCTTATTACATGTAGATACCATGCTGCCTCTAATTCTGCATTTCCTGATTTAGCAAAGTCAACATTCTTCTTTAAGTCATTCATTTGAAATGCATTTAGCTTTTCGCCTAATCCCCTTATGAAATATAACCATTCATGACTCGACCAATTTTTAGTATCTATAGTAATTATGCTTTTTTGCTGTTTGAAATTTACTAAAGCTGAATCTATATAAACTAATTTCGATGATTGAATAATTGGAATCGTAACTGGTAATCCACTTGAATCAATCCACTCAATCGCATTTATTTTTTCTGCTAACACCTTATCATTCTTTATCAAATCTTCAGTCAATATTTTTAAGAATTGATCAGTATTCATCGTCTTAAATGCATTGCTCGTAAAATAATTTTTCAAAAATGCATCGAACTTTTCTCTACCTACAGTATTTTCTATATGAACTAAAAATAAAGATCCCTTTTCATAAGCTATATCAGTTAAACCTTCATCAGGGTCTCTGTTTATTAAGTTTAAACGTAACCTAGTGTCAGCATGATTATCTCCAAATGCATTTAATTCTTCTTGAAGATCTTGATAGCCTAATACTTTTAACATATCAGCATACTCTTTGCCTTCTATGCTTTCCATTATTCTTCTTTCGAAATAAGTAGTAAAACCTTCGTTCAACCAGAAATCATTCCAAGTATCATTCGTAACTAAATTGCCCGACCATGAATGTGCAAGTTCATGTGCTAATAAACTCACCAATGATTTATCACCTGCAATAATTGTAGGTGTTGCAAAAGTAACTTCCGGATTTTCCATTCCACCAAATGGGAAACTAGGTGGTAATACTAATACATCATATCTTGCCCATTGATACTTACCATACAATGCTTCAGCAGCATCCATCATCTTTGGTAAATCAGAAAACTCTTCTGCACATTTTTTTATTTGCCCCGGTTCTGTATACACCCCTGAATTTCTACCAAGTTCTTGAAATGCTAAATCACCAACTGCCAATGCCATTAAGTAAGATGGTATTGCACGTTTTTGCTTGAAGTAATATATACCCGAATCATTTTTTGTAACCGGATTTTCGGCACTCATCAGTGCCATCAATTCTTTTGGTACTCTAACTTTTGCGTCATAAGTAAATCTAATACCGGGGCCGTCTTGACAAGGTATCCATGTTCTTGCTAATATTGCTTGCGACTGAGTATATAAAAACGGATGTTTCTTATCTGCGGTCTGCTCTGCATTTAGCCATTGTAATGCTGCTGCATTATCTGATGTTTTATATTTTATACTAATGTCTTTTACACCTTTAACATAGATTGCTAAATCTTCACCTTTAACTTTATCACTTTCAGCAATTGTATAATTTAATTTTTCGTTGCTAGATTTATTAAGCACGTCTAATATTGAAATGCCTTTAATATCTAAATGAATAGTATCATCCGAATGATTATTATTGATTGTATAATTTGCAATACCTTCAATAATTTTTGATTCAAAATTTACATTGATATCTAAGCTTAAATGTTCAACACGAACATCGCTTTTAGAAGAAAAGGTATGAGTGTCATTACTCATACCTTTTTCTTTTGTTGTATTACAACCTAATGTTATAATAGATAATGCGAAAATTATTTTCTTCATTTATGAATTTAATTTTATACCTAATTCTGTTAACTGAGCGTCAGCAATAGTTGATGGTGAATCAATCATCACATCTCTTCCTGAATTATTTTTCGGGAAAGCAATGATATCTCTGATTGAATCTAATTCTGCGAATAATGAACACCATCTATCGAATCCGAATGCAATACCACCATGTGGAGGTGCACCAAACTCGAAAGCATCCATTAAGAATCCGAATTGTTTTTGAGCTTCTTCTTTTGTAAAGCCTAATAATTCAAACATGGTTGCTTGTAAATCTTTATTGAAAATTCTGATAGATCCTCCACCAATTTCAGTACCATTAATAACCATGTCGTAAGCATTTGCTCTAACTTCACCTGCACTTGTTTTTAATAGTTCAATATCTTCTGGCTTTGGTGATGTAAACGGATGGTGCATGGCATGATATCTACTCGACTCTTCATCCCACTCTAATAATGGAAAATCAATCACCCATAATGGAGCGAACTTATCTTTAGGTCTAAGTCCTAATCTTGAACCCATTTCTAAACGTAATTCATTTAATGCTTTTCGTGTCTTCTCAACTTTGCCTGCAAGTATTAAAATTAAGTCACCAGGTTCTGCGTTGAATTTCGCTTTCCATAAACTTAAATCTTGAGCATCGTAAAATTTATCAACTGACGATTTTACTGAACCATCTTCTTGTATACGTGCATATACTAATCCGCTTGCCCCTATCTGTGGCTTCTTTACAAAATCAGTTAGCTCATCTAATTGTTTACGTGTATATTCTGCAGCACCTTTAGCACAAATACCTACTACTATTTCTGCTTCATCAAATACTTTGAAATCTTTACCTTTCACTACATCGTTTAACTCAACAAACTTCATGTCGAATCTAGTATCTGGCTTATCAGAACCATAATGCTTCATTGCGTTTGCATAGGTCATACGTGGGAAGTCAATGATGTCAACACCTTTAACAACTTTGAACAAATGTTTTGCTAAGCCTTCAAATGTATTTAATATATCTTCTTGTGTAACGAATGCCATCTCACAGTCTATCTGTGTAAATTCTGGTTGACGATCAGCACGTAAATCTTCATCTCTAAAACATTTTACAATTTGAAAATATCTGTCGAAGCCCGATACCATCAACAATTGCTTAAATGTTTGCGGTGATTGAGGTAATGCATAAAATTCACCTTGATTCATTCTACTAGGCACCACAAAATCTCTTGCACCTTCTGGTGTTGATTTTATTAGCACTGGTGTCTCCACTTCAATGAAGTTTAATGAATCCATATATTTACGAGTCTCTTGAGCCATTCTATGACGTAACTCTAAATTTTTACGTACTACATTTCTACGCAAGTCAAGGTATCTATATTTAGCTCTTAGTTCATCGCCACCATCCGTTTCATCATCTATAATAAATGGTGGAACTTTTGATTCATTTAATATTTCTAATGCTGTAACTTTTATTTCAATTTCGCCTGTAGGTATTTTAGTATTTTTACTACTTCTTTCAATTACAGTACCTTTTGCTTGAATCACAAATTCTCTACCTAATGTTCTTGCCTTTTGGCAAAGCACTTCATTGTCTTCAGTATTGAAAGCTAATTGAGTAATACCATATCTATCACGCACATCTATAAACGTCATACCACCTAGGTCTCTTGATTTCTGAACCCAGCCACTTAATACTACTTCTTTACCTAAATCGTTGATGTTTAACTCTCCGCAAGTATGTGTTCTTAACATATTATCATTTTAATAAGCTTCAAAAGTATGATTTTCATGGCAATAAGCCAATAAAAATGAACTAATTAAGTATTTTAGCAATTAATTTCTAAAAATAGCATTTCAATGTCTTCGCATCACTTTGTAAAAGAAAAACAAGAGCCAGCATTACTAATACTTTCAGACTCAAGCTTTGAGAAAGATATACTTGAACAATTGTTAGAATGGAGTCCGATTGTTATTGTTGAAGATAAGTGCCTCATGCAATTAAATCATGAACCTATTAAAATCGATTATGTCTTACAAACTGATTTAGAGTTGGAAGAAATTGAGAGCTGGGTAAGTTTTCAAGATAATGTAAGAATAATTGATAGCAGTAAGTCGGCAAACAAAATCAAGTTCTTAATAGATATTCTCGAAAGGGAAGATAATCAGGCATTAAGTATCATCGGACATTCAACAAATCAAGAAGAGATATTAAAATCAGATGAATTTAAAATGAATATTATTTTTTATTCGAATGAATATAAAACATATACTAAGTATGAGCATTTCAAAAAATGGAAAGAAATAGGGTCATTGTTTGATATTATTGCAGAAAACATTTCTACTAAAAACCTTTTGCAAGAAAATTCATTATATGAAGTTATGGAGGATGGTACGGTAGAAATAAATTCTCGTGCTAAAATGATTATTAAAGAATACATAATTGGAGCCAACAATTAAACACGATCCTTTTGCAGCATTACGTTTCAAAGAGTTTCGATTTTATATTTTCGCAAGATTTTTTTTAACTACTGCTGTTAATTTTCAAGCAGTATGTGTGGGTTGGCAAATTTATGAAATTACGAAAGATCCATTGTCTTTGGGATTAATCGGACTTGCGGAGGCTATACCATATATATTAATTGCAATATTTGCTGGTTATGTTGTAGATCATTACGATCGTCGAAAAATATTATTGACTGCAATTTCAATTTTAGTTATTGCATCTATATCACTGTTTTATTATTCAATGAATATTGAAGATTTTTCAATAAAAGGAATACTACCAATTTATTTCTTAATTTTTATTACTGGCTTAGCACGAGGGTTTATAAGTCCGTCGATGTTTGCCATCATGTCACAACTTGTACCTAAAAATCTATTTGGCAATTCATCGACATGGAATAGTACAGTATGGCAAATAGGTGCAGTTGGAGGTCCGGCTTTAGGCGGATTTATCTACGGATTTTTAGGAGTAGCAAAAGCTTATTTACTAAATACTTTTTTATTCACACTTGCTTTTTTATTCTTTTCTTTAATAACAACAAGAGCTGTAATTAAATCAGACAAAGTTGAAGGCTTAAGAAAAAGTTTAACTGCAGGAATAAAATTTGTTTTTGGTAATCAACTTTTAGTTAGTGCTTTGACTTTAGATTTATTTGCTGTATTTTTTGGAGGAGCAGTTGCATTACTTCCGATGTTTGCAGATCAAGTTTTGTTTGTTGGTCCGAAAGGCTTAGGTATTCTAAGATCAGCACCAGCATTTGGTGCATTAATTATGGCTATTGTATTATCATATTATCCTTTAAAAGAAAATGCAGGGAATAAACTATTGTATGCAGTAGCCTTATTTGGTATTTGTACAATTGGTTTCGGACTCTCAACAAATTTTTATTTATCATTAATATTTTTAGCATTAAGTGGAGCTTTTGATAATATAAGTGTAGTTATTAGAACTACTATAGTACAGCTACAAACTCCTGATCATATGAGAGGTAGAGTATCATCGGTCAATAGTATTTTCATTGGTTCATCAAATGAGATTGGAGCATTTGAATCGGGATTTGCTGCGAAATTATTGGGTTTAGTACCATCCGTAGTATTTGGAGGTACGATGACTATGTTAGTTACGGGAATAACTGCTAGATTTGCACCTAAACTTAGAAAATTAAAATTATAGAATTATGGAATTTTTGTTTGATCCGAATATGTGGATTGCCTTATTAACACTAACTGTTTTAGAAATAGTATTAGGAATCGACAATATTGTTTTCATTTCAATTTTAGCGGGTAAATTACCAAAAGAGCAACAACAAAAGGCTAGAAGACTAGGCTTAGGTCTTGCATTAATAACAAGAGTATTATTGTTGTTATCACTTAGCTGGATTATGAGTTTAACAGCTCCAATATTTACAGTTTTATCGCAAGAAATTTCAGGTAGAGATATTATTTTATTAGTTGGTGGATTGTTCTTAATTTATAAAGCAACAACAGAAATTCATGAAAAACTAGAAGGTGAAGATCACTCTACAGAGGTAAAAGGTAAGGTGAATTTTAATTCAGTAATCATTCAAATACTTTTATTAGACATTGTATTTTCATTAGACTCAGTAATTACTGCAGTAGGTATGGCAAGTCAAATTGGAGTAATGATTGCTGCGGTAGTAATAGCAGTGATAATTATGTTATTTGCCGCAGAGCCTATAAGTAAGTTTGTTAATAATCATCCAACAGTAAAGATGTTAGCATTAGCATTTTTAGTCTTGATAGGTGTTACTTTATTAGCAGAAGGTTTAGATCAACATATTTCAAAAGGATACATTTATTTTGCGATGGCATTTTCAATATTAGTAGAGATGCTCAATTTGCGAATGAATAAAAAATCAAAAAAGTAAATTACAATAAAAAACCCCGATATTTATATCGGGGTTTTTTGTTTTATTTCTTTTCAAAAGAGTTGATAATGTCATCAATTTCTTTTTTCAAAAGATCGTCTTTTGTAGTTGATTGTGCTTCTTTAAGTAAAGACTTTACTGATGTTTTTATAAAGCCAGTATTAGAACTCAGGGCTACTTCTTTTAAAGTAGGTAATGAATTCTTTATCGTTTCATCATCCATCTTCTTAATATATGTTTTATAATAAGGTAAGATGAATACGGCATCAAATCCACTCGATTTATTTAAAGTGTTTAAATAAAATTGGTTGTATGATTTGTTATTATTTTTCGAATACAGTTCAGCTATTGCACCTAGAATTGTGAAGTTATCAGCATTCTCTTCTTTTTTTGCAATTGTATATGCTTTTGTTGAATCTGTGTCTGCATAAATTTTAATCATGCTCGACAAAACAGAAAACGATTGTTCATTTGATAACTTCTCAAAAACAGCTTGATTGTTTTCTGACTTATAATTATCAGCCAATACTTTTGCAGCTCTTGCTCTAACACTTGATTTTTCGTCGTTAAGTGCAAGCTCTTTTACTTTTAAATAAGCTAATTTTTTATTTGAATAATTAAAGTCTTTGATTTTATTTAATGCAGAAATTCTAATTGAATAAATCGAATCATTTAATGTTTTGATATATTGTAATTGTACAACTGAGTCAGTCTTGTATTTATCTAATGCAACTATAGATTCATAACGATCTAAATAAAGTGCTGCATTGTTTAACATATATATCCATTCATCTTTTGAATGATTGTCTTTCTTAGTGCCTACAATCATTTTTTCAGCATCAACATTTATAAGATCTGGTTTTGTATTAGATGCAAAACTGAAAGTTTGTTTTACGCTATCTAACGATATTCTAGTTCTTTCCTTTTTGCCATTTGCATATATGTCAACATCCATTGGTAATTTATACAAAGGATTTTTACCTAAATCTTGTGTTTGTTGTATAGTAACTAAACTCTGCTTTTTAGCTTCATTATAATCATACGAAATTTCTAATTCAGGGTGACCAGATGCTAAGAGCCATTGATTAAAGAACCAGTTTAAGTCTTCTCCTGTTACTTCTTCAAATACTAATCTTAAGTGATGAATTTCTACAGGTTTATATTGATAAGTATTTAGGTATTTCTTTAATGAAGCAAAGAATGCATCGTCACCAACATATTTACGAAGCATATGTAATATTCTTCCGCCTTTCTGATAAGAGTTAGCATCAAACATTTCTTCTCTATTGTCAAGATCAAATCGAATCATGTTTACTCTTTTATTTTTTGCAGTACTTAAATATGCATTTAAGTCATTCTGTGCAGCTCTGTCTGCTTCATATCTTCCATACTTATACTCGTTCCATAGATATTCACCATATGTAGCAAATGATTCATTTAATGGTAGGTTAGGCCACGATTCACAAGTAAGTAAATCACCAAACCAATGATGAAATAATTCATGCGCAATAATTTCTTCGTTATTTCCATCAATCAAATCACGAGAAGTCATGTTCATACCATCGAAAAAAGTTACAGCACCCGTGTTCTCCATTGCACCTGAAACAAATTCGCGAACTACAATTTGTGAATATTTATCCCAAGGATATGTGAACCCTAACTTATTCGAATAAAATTCAATCATCTCTGGAGTGTTACCAAAAATTTCTTTTGCATACGGTGCAAACTTTGGCTCCATGTAATAATTTACTTCTAAATTTCTCCACTTGTCTTTGTAAACACTAAAGTCACCACCCGCTAATAATGTTAAGTAAGGTGTATGACTTAATTCTTGTTTCCAATAATCAGTTCTAGTGCCATCAGAATTATTTGTAGAGTATACTAAACGACCATTTGATAAAGTCACCCATTTCTTATCAACAGTAATAGAGATTTCTTGTGAATGTCTTTCACTTCCAGATTCAATAGTTGGGAACCAACATGAGTTCGATTCAGTTTCTCCTTGCGTCCAGAATTGCTTTGGTACTTTGGTGTTTTTACCATCAGCATTTATAAAATAAAATCCTTTATCTGATGTAATAGCTGCACTACCTTTTACTTTTATTTTATTAGGCTTTGCAATGTAGTCGATGTAGACATCAAAACTTTCTGTATTAGTATAAGTACGACCTAAATTTATTTTAAGCTTATAATTATCATATACATAATTTGCTTTTACATTATTGATTTTTATTTCTTTTATTTCAAAACCTTTTGCATCTAATTCTAATTCATT